>CAZJJL010000020.1:8128-8506 GCA_964546325.1 uncultured Planctomycetales bacterium
AAGCATCGGTATTCCCCGCAAGGACCGGCTTACCGCAGGCAAGCGCCTCCAAAAAAGCGATCCCAAACCCTTCCCCTGAACTCGGCATAGCAAAACAATCACAAAGATTATAATAATCAACCAGAGACTCGGCGGGAACAAATCCTACCAAAGAAACGACCTTTTCCAACGCATACTCCCGGATCATGCGCCGAAGTCGCATGCGGTCATCCCCGTCGCCCACAACGATATAGCGAACATGCGGCAACGCCGTTTGAACAAGAGCAAGTGCCCTGATAACAGCATCTACACCTTTATATCTCTCCTGCGACGATAAACGAGCAACCGTCAAAATAACCTTGTCCTATCGAACGGCCTTCTTTGAGCCGTTCGTCGTCC
>CAZJJL010000020.1:8516-13491 GCA_964546325.1 uncultured Planctomycetales bacterium
GTATTTCTAACGTCCTCTTCAAATGCTCAGGCGGAACAACTGGCTTAAAAAGTTCCGTATTAACGGTACAAGGGATCACGGTGACCCGCGCCGGATCATATGCCGCAAGCTGGCGTAGGACTTTTTCCTTGGTAAAAGAGCTGATCGAAATAATGTTCCGGGCAAAAGAAAGCGCTGTCCGCTGAAAACGGCTTAACTTCCATGATTCGATCCCGTATGTTACGGCGACAAACGGTATCCCGGTTATGAACTGGATCGCTCTGCACAGGCTGGCAAAGTGAACATGCCCGCACCACAGACATTCCGGCTTATGCACAATCGCCGTAAGAAAAGCTTTCGCGATAAAAACCATTTTGCGCAACGACCACAGAGAACCGGCGGCAATAAAACGAAACGGAAGTTCTCCCGTATATCCCCTATCATTTAAAGAAATAACCGTGCACTCGTTACCCTGCGCAAGAACACGGCACAGATCAGCCGTATACGTTTGGATCCCTCCGGTACCTTTAAATAAATCAGGGGCTAGAAAAAGTATCTTCATGACCGTCGCTCCGCAGGCCGTTTCGCTTTTCCCTGAGCCCACGCCTTAAACCGTCCACGCTCAAAAAAGGCAAACAACCGTTGCCGTAAGCCTCCTCGTTGCGCATAAAAAAGCCGCTGAATCGTGTCTCTGACATACGCAAGATCATCGGATGTCAACGTATCCGTATGCATGACCGGAGAATGTCCGCCGTATTGCGTCCAATCGCGCGTTTCGATCCACCCCTTGCGCGAGGCTTCTTCAAAAAGAGGCGTGCCCGGATAAGGAGTTACGATACAGATGCCGATACTTGCGGGTTTCAAACGCGCAACAAGCTCATAGGTTTTATACACAGTCGCAGGCGTTTCATGCGGCAACCCGATCATCAGAAGGAAATGCAGTTGCAATCCGATACGACGGGCATGAACGCAAAGCCGTTCGAGCTTCTGAACCGTAAGTCCCACCTTAGCCTCCGTACGCATCAGATCAGGATCCCCGGTTTCGACACCGATATTCATCCCCATGCATCCGGCTTCCTTCATCAGGGATACCAATTCCTGGTCAAGACAATCAACGCGCGTTTCACACCACCATTGTATATCTATTTTCTTCCGAATAATCCCCCGGCAGATCGCGGTAACTCTTTCTTTATGCAATGTAAAAACTGCGTCGCGGAACAGGATCTTATGCAGCCCGTGCGTATGCACGATATCTTCTATTTCCTGCAGAACCCGCTGGGCGCTCTGAGCTCTCCACTCTTTTCCTTGCACCAAAGGATACGGGCAATAATATGCGCAGACAAACGGACACCCTCTGCTTGTCTGCATGGTTGCGACCGCATCCCCCAAAAAAACATAATGATACGCGGCGTTATGCACCAGATCCCGGCAGGGAAGCATTAACCCGTCTAAATCGCTGATGATACGATTCGGCCTCATTGAAAATACCCCGTCAACGATCCTGGCGACCCCATCGCATTCTTCGGAGGCAATGATCTGAGCAATGCGATCCGCGCATTCTCCAAAAATACAACAATCCGCCGTGCTTGTGCGCAGGATATCCTCAACTAAAGAAGGATAGGTTATGCCGGTTTTAACGATAATCGTTGCGGACACGGATTCCCGCATGTTCCGGATAAAAGCGCAGTCATGGCGAAGCGACGGCAGCGAAACAGTGGTTATAATGACCTGCGGCGCAAAACGCTTTACCGCTTCCAACGTTTCATGCCGCGATCCCGGCGCAATATTCATATCAATAAGCTCAACGTCATATCCGCTTGTGCGCAGATAGGCAGCCATGGTCATCAATTCCAACGGGGGCAAAACAATCGCAGGCCCGCCGTCAAATCCCAAGCCGCCGGCCATATCACGCACCACCGGACGCTCTTCAGAAAGGATCTGGATCAATAAAGCTTTCATCGAATAGAACTATTCCTCTTAAACTCGTTATGCCCCATGCGCGCCCCGGCCGCAAGCGTTCCCCAAACGCCTCGCTGCGCGAAGGAACGTTTCAGGCACGGCCAAAGTCCCTCCTGCGTGCGCTGACGATTTCTCGCTTCCGCATAATAGACTTCCCGCGCAAGGTGAAACGTATCCTCGATCTCTTTTTGGGGATACTTCGGATAACTGACAACGGCATGCGTAGCACCGTCATATTCATTCCAATCGGTGCTTCGTAAATATCCGCGCGATCGGGCCCACTGATAAAAAGGAGTGCCCGGCTGCGGAGTACAAATCGAAATCTGCAGATCGTATAATAACCCCGATCGCACCAGATCCCTAATCAAGCGAACCGTCTTTAAATCCTCTTTCCTCGTTGCTTCAGGGGCGCCTATGGTAAACGTCCCGTACATATGTAAACCGATATCCCGCGCTTCTTTCAAAACGCGTATGAGACGGGGAATATCGATCTTCTTATGCATCGCGTGCGCAACGGCAGGGCTTGCCGTCTCAACGCCGATACGCAATTTATAATATCCTGCGCTGCGCATTGATTCCATCATCTCCCTATCCAAAGACCAATATCCGCACATCGCGTTATATTTCAAATGATGCAGATCGTTATCCCTGATCGCCTTGGTAAGAGCCATAATAAATGATTTTTGCGTATTATGGTCTTCCTCATCGAAAAATACCCCTTCCATGAGCGGATATTTATTCTTTAAATACCGGATCTCCTCGATAATACTTCCGACATTGCGCGGCCTCCAATTCGGCTGATCGTAATACAAATGCCGGCAGACACAAAAAACGCATGACATCGTGCATCCCCGGGAAGCGAACATCTCAATCTCCTGATAATCAGAGCCGGGAATATTACGGTAATCCCATCGGCTGATATCATTATCCTCGGGAAAAGGCAGGGTATCTACGTCTAAAAGCGGACGACGGCCGTTAGGATATAATCCCATGATCTCCCGGGGAGGTTTCCCGGAAACAATATCCAAAACGGTGTATTCATACTCGCCGACACAAACATAGTCGATGCCATCGGCAAGCGTTTCAGCAGGAAAAGCGCTGGCATGCTGGCCAACAAAGATCACCCGCGTACCGCAGGCTTGTTGAAGAGCGCGGGCAACCGCCAGATCATCCTGATAGGTTACGGTAGCCGGCTCCATAACAAGGATCTCCGGCCTATGCTGCTGTAAAAGCCTGCTATACTCCTCGGCATTCAAGCGCAGGCAATTGCCGTCGATAAGCATAACGTCGTGTGCGGTATCCCGCTTAAGCAACGCCGATAAATACGCTAATTCATAGGGGTAATATACGAAGCTTCGTTCCTTCTCAACCGAAGAAGTCCATCTGCTCGGGAAATGGATAAAATGATCGCCGCAGGCGCTGACTCCCACCGAATTACCTATGCGTATTCTCATCGTCAATGATTTTTCCGTCGAGCAACAATGAATATATACTCTCCGCGCACCATGCGTGTCGCGATCAAAAAAGTATCGATCATCTTTAAGAACCGCAAAAGAGGATACAGGATGGGACCCGGCAATCCATACATATCATTGGAAAGACCCGCTAAAAAACAAAGTTCGGTCCTCACCGATAAAAGGTCGAAATGCTCTCGGATAACGGCGACCATTTCCTGGCCCGTAACATCCTCGAAAGGAGAAAGCCCCGGTTGACCCGTTTGATGAGATTCCGCAGGCATGTCCCCCCGTTTTTTTTTGCATAGGTCCCTCATCCTTACAAAAAGCAAAAACGGAACGCGGAACAATTTTAACAACCGCATATTATTCTTCTCCAACCCGATATGATCATACACCAGGAACAACCCTCCCGGCACCAACGCCCTCGAAACCTCTTTAACCAACCGCTTGATCTGCGGGATATGATGCAAGGAATCCCAGCATACCACGGACTGATACGCCTGCTCGGGTAAGCGTATGGTATTCAGATCGGATTCGATATACTGCACTCCTCCGAACGTTTGCGTATACGGATTCTCCTTCAAATACTGACGCGCGATCTCAAGGCGCTTGCCGCTGACCTCAACCGCGTCGACATGCTTGCCATGACGGGCTATTTCCAATGATAACCAACCCGCGCCGCAACCTATATCAAGGACTTTTCCTTGGGCGCTTAAACACAATTGTATCAATCGACGCTTTCGCGCACCGCGCAGAATAGATTCAATGACCGGATCTGACATCCAGCCGCAAACATCTTTTGAGAGTTTCGTCGCCCTGCGCAAATCGCACCACCACGGGATCCCATGTTTATTGGCTTCGGATTCAAACCGGCCCCAAAACAGGCCTTCCTCTGCTATTTTCTGTTCATACGTATTATTCTGTCCCATGGGTCTTCCGTAATGAGCCGCTTCCCTTAAGACGTAACCCTAACGCCCTGAGAAAAATATGCTGGTCATATGCGTCAAGATAACGAATCCTAAAAAGCACGAGGAAAAAAAGCGAAAAGAAAAAAGCAGCCTTGATAACAAGCAAAGAAATATTGATTAATCTGCCGGAAAAAACGCCTATCGGCTGCTCGATAAAGAACAAAATCAAAGAAACAAACAGCGCAACGATAAATGGCTTCATAAAAAACCGGGTAACAAAGGGCAGCAAGGGAACCTTAATAAAACGGTGAAAAACAACCATGAAATACACAACGCTTACCGTCATAGAAACGGTAATGCTGACTAAAAGACCGTTAAGCCCGAACCGGGAAATCAATATAAGGCTTAAGACTATATTAAGCGCGGCATGGATGATAGCCGCATTCATCTGATATATATTCTTTCCTAACCCCGCTGCCATGGAAATAGCGATACCGGTCAGAAGGTTCAAACAATACACAGGCGCCAACACCCGCAGGATCCACATCGCCTGCTCAAAACCATGCCCGAGCCATGCCCGAATAATTAACGACGCCTCGATCATCGTAAAAAAAACCATGGAAACGCCAATAATACAAATATATTTACTACCCCGCTCATACAACGTCACTA
>CAZJJL010000020.1:13501-17963 GCA_964546325.1 uncultured Planctomycetales bacterium
CTCCTGATCCATTTTCGCATGCAACTCGGACACTGCCGGGAAAATAGCCGCAACGACCTGAAGCGCGCAATCCCGAAATCGCGTAACGATCGCGCTTCCAACCTGATAATAGCTGACCGTACCCAGGCTCAAATACCGCGAGATCAGAAGTTTATCAAACTGTAAGAATGTTATTTCGGCAAAACGGGAGACCTGTATCTTATACGCGAATGAAAAGAACCTCTTGAACATCGCCACATCAAACAAAAAGAGGTTGTACTGTATTGTGGGATAGATCTTCCTGACAAGTATAAATGTTAAGCAAGAAATAATAATAAAGATAAGCGCATTATTGACCATTAACCCGATAATACCAAACCCATGCGAAAGGAAAAAAACCGTGCCGGTAACCGTAAAAACCGATGTGATAATGCCCAGCAGCGCGACAAGGTCCATTCGCTGCTTACCGACCAAGATCGCCCCTAACGGCGAAACAAGATTAGCCGCAGCAAAAAGAAATAGCCCGATCATAAAAACGATGTAGGCTTCATGATACAACGCGGCAGGAATACGAAACAGGCCAAGCACCGGCTTTAAAAAGAAAAACGCAACAATACCGATAATAACTGCTAAAACAAGATAAAACACCAACGCCGAATTTATAACCTGATTCACTTTCTTATGATCGTTAAGGGCAAAATACTCCGCGCTGTATTTTATCACCGAAGCTCCCATCCCCAGCTCAAAAAGACCGAAATACCCGGTTAACGCGCCGATAACAGCCAAGAGTCCGTACCGTTCAATACCGATCCAGTGCAGGATATACGGGGTCATAACCAGATTGGAAACGATCCCGATAATATACGCGTACATATTAACGGTGGTATTCCTGATTATTTTTGTCGAAATATTCTCCTGATGAGACATCGTTCAACCCTGTAGTGAGGTGCTATCGAAAAATTTCAATGACTATTGCCCGCCATCCATTTTCCTAAAACAATAATGCTCCAAACCCGGGACCAATGGGTCCGGCCACGGTAGAAATCATCCCATATCACGCGGCAGCATTGCCTATCCATTCCCGCGTCGGCAACCGACGATTCAAAGATATCCCTCCCCGCCTCCCTCATCCAATCCCCGATCGGGAACATAAAGCCCTGTTTCTTCCGCACGATAACTTCTTTGGGCAGCGTATCGGCAACGAGCGCGGCAAGCAACGGCTTGTTATGATTCCGGAAACGCTTTAAAGAGCTTTGCGCCGACGCAACTGCTTCTATAAGAAGATGGTCAAGATACGGAACACGCGTCTCCACGCCATGGCACATGCTCATGCAGTCGGTATCTTTCAACAACTGGTTGTTAAGATACCAGCATATCTCTTCATATGAAAGCCAATCAAGCGCAGACAAACTGTCTGATCGAGGTGATTCAAATGCGAGCTCGCACGAAGAAAGCGTCTGCATCACCCTCTGATGAGAAATACCCAAAAGCCGCGCCGTATCAATCGGAGAAAAAAGCCCGCGTATGCTTAAATAAACACCGAGTTGGCTGCGAGAACCTAAAAACTGCAATTTCCGCCAAGGGTCACGCGCCCCGCGGGCAATGATCGAAGCAAGAACCCCCGCGGCAGGTATTCGCGCTAAACCGCGCAACAAGCCAATACTGCGAAAAGATCGGTACCCGCAAAAGATCTCATCAGCTCCCGTACCCGACAAAACAGCCTTAAGACCGACCTGAGAAGCAGCGCGAGAAATAAAATACGTATTAACGCCGTCGACAGTCGGCTGATCCATTGCCTGAAAAATGCGCCCGAACTCGTCCCAAAAATCACGCTGGCCAATGCTAATCTGCCGATGGTTCGTATGAAATTTCCTGGAAACCGCCTGCTGATAACGCGTCTCGGAAGCACCGGCAACATCAAAATCAACGGAAAGAGTCGTTAAGCCTCCTCGGCGAAGGGCAGCATAGGCAACAAGCGCGGATGAATCAAGCCCTCCGCTTAGAAAAATGCCTAACGGCGCATCACTGATACAATGAATATCCACCGTATCCTGCAACAACTCTTTCAATTCCGCAGTGAGAGAATCGGCGTCCGTCTTCTTTTCTTTCAAAAAAGGAGCTAAACGATCGTAATAGGTATGTGCCGTAACCGTGTCATTGCGTATGCTCAGATATGAAGAAGCGGGAAGCATACGAATATCCTTCCACATGGTACCTTCCGAAGGGATATGCCCGAACATGAAAAATAAAGCCGGAGCATCCGTATCGGAGTTCAGCGAAGCGGTCCCCACGCTCTCGGCGATAGTGCGCGCTTCCGAAGCAAACATCAAACCATCGCTATTACGCTGCCAATATAACGGCTTAATTCCAAAACGGTCCCTGCACAAAAATAGCTGCGGTTCATGACTCCTGGCATCAACGAGCGCAAACGCGAACATGCCGCGCAATCGGTGAAGCAACCCTTCGATCCCCCATGCCGCATACCCGCACACCAATACTTCGGTGTCAGACTCCGATACAAACTGATACCCTGCCGCAACCAAATCGCGCTTTAATGACCGGAAGTTATAAATCTCTCCGTTGAAAATAACCGCTATTTTTCCGTCACGGCTGAGCATCGGCTGATGTCCGGCGGATGTAAGATCGATAATGGACAACCGCGTGTGCGCCAAACCGATACGCTGATCGGCAAAGATAAAAAGCCCCCTGTCATCAGGCCCGCGATGGGCAAGAGAATCCCCCATCTTTTGCAACGCACTTTCCTGAACCAGGGGTTTCCCCGGAAATCGGTATATTCCTGCTATCCCGCACATAGGTTACGAATCTTCAAATAAACTTATAATCACCTTCCCCAGCAAAAACTGCAGCTTGGGGCTTTTGATCAACATCGAAATGATCTTTGAGTGATTCTCAAAATCAGCGTAATTTTCAATAATATGAGCGTTTTCTTTTAACGCCATAAAAAGCCCCTTGATATCGTCATGGCTCAAACGTTCATAGACCTGTTTAAGCTTGAGCCCGATCATAAATTCCCTCCAGAAACGGTGCTTCCACTCTTTCTCATATTCATGGAATCTGTTCTCAACGATACAATCAACCAGTATCTCGGCACAGCGCATCCCGTAATAGATCCCTCCATGCGTCATAGGCTTTACTTGACAGGCAGCATCGCCAACCAGGAACACGCCGTCTTTATATGTCTGACATTTTCCAAGCGGAACAACCCCCGCAAATTTTTCCAGAACTTCCCCTTCAATATGCGCGTCCTTAAGGAATCGAATAAGATCCTGATAGGGATTATTCGAAATAATACCCGCGCGGATGATCCCTTCCTGCTCGGGAATGATCCATGAAAAGAACTGATCGCGCAAATAAACCCCTACATAAGACCGATTTGCAACATCATATTTCATGCGGAACTGGACTCCCCTCCAATATTTGATATCTTCCTTGAATTCCGCCGCTTTGCGAACTGAGGAATTAGCCCCGTTTGCGCCGATAACGACATCAGCGTGAAAATCCCCCTTATCGGTCTCCACTAAATAGCCTGCCCCTTCTTTTTCAATGCCCATAAAACGGGTATTAAAATAAACGTTGAGCCCTTCCCCCAAAGCGCGATCGAATTTTTCCCGATCGATCACCACCGCAACATTCGGCCGCCTGATATCAAAATGGTCACCGTTTAAGAACAACGTCGCTCCGTCAACACGATTGATCACAAAATCGCTGCCGATATCGATTTTCGTCTCACTCAAAACTTGCGCCGAAACCAATCCCGCGCAATGAACGGGCCTGCCGATCTCGGGATGCTCTTCAATTAAAGTAACCTCATAATCAGGCCTTTTTTTCTTCAATAAGCGAGCGGCATAACAACCAATAGGACCGGCACCAACAATTAAGATCTTCATGGTAACAATAATTCCTTTTTCTGTATGGTAGTGAAAAAATCCTCAACCTGTGTTTTAAGATCCGCAAAACGCCCTCCGCCTTGGAGCGCCTGCGCATAAAGAACCGCCAGAATACGCACCTGCCGGTCCATTTCTTCCGGCTCTTTTTTCCTCCAGAAATACTGCGCAAGGAATAACCGTAACGAAGCATTCCGAGGGTCTAAAAATTCTGCCCGCGCAAAAGCAGCTTTGGCTTTTTCGGTATATCCTAACGCATCGTACAACAAGCCAAGCCGCTGCTGATAGACCGCATTCGTAGGAAACCGCTCCAGCGCCTGCGTGTAATATGAAACAGCCCGCCGGCGCAACACATCAGCGTTACCGGCAGTATCCGGATTAATAAATGCCGCCAAAGAATCATCATCGGAAGCAACCCGGAGATATTCTCCTAATTCGAAGTACGTCTGCGCTCTTCCCGGATCTTTTGCTACGGCATCCGAAAGAAGCGCAACCTGCCTTTTAACCTGCGCAATCCGCTCAACCGGATCACCCGCCTGAGATACCATAAGCCGGTCGAACTCTTTTACCGAACTTTC
>CAZJJL010000021.1:0-7517 GCA_964546325.1 uncultured Planctomycetales bacterium
GCGGATATTCTAATAGATTACCTTCAAATGACTCAAAATTCAAGGAATTTTTATCGCCGAGGACCCCCGGAATAAGTCGCACCACAGCGTCAACAACAACCAGTGCCGGAAGCTCCCCTCCGGTTAAGACGTAATCCCCGATAGAAAGCTCTTCATCGACGAGATGCTCCCGCACCCGCTCATCAATACCTTCATAATGACCGCATATGAATATAAGATGCTTTTCCCGAACAAGACGCTTGGCGCATGCCTGATCGAATCTTTTTCCTTGCGGGCAGAGCAGAATAACCTTGCAGGACTTAGACTTATGCTTCCGAAGGGCCTCAACACAGCGAAATATCGGCTCCGCAGAAAGCACCATACCTGAACCACCCCCAAAAAGACGGTCGTCAACCTTACGATGTTTATCCAGCGTGTAATCGCGCAGATCATGCACCGCGATAGTGACTTTTTTCTTCTCCTGAGCGCGCTTCATGATCGAAGCATTGAGAACCCCTGTACACATATCGGGAAAAATAGTTATGATATCGATCTTCATGGTCATGGTTTTCTAAAATAGACGCCGTCCGTATCGATCGGTATGATATCCGCATCCACGCCGGCGGAAGCGAGGAATTCATCAACCGCTTTTCTGCATCCTTCAAAAAAAAGATAGTCGTCTATGATAATGTATCCGCCGGGAACAACGCTCTCATACAATGTTTCGAGGCAAATCTTTGTCGATGCGTACCAGTCGGAATCAATACGTAAAAGAGCGATAGGGCCGATATCGCGCTTATACAAAGGCACGGTGTTTTGAAACCAACCTTTACGGATCGCAAGAGAATCGCGACTAAGGCCCAAACGGGTAAAAAGCAGCTCTTCAACCTGATCTTGAGTTGCCTCATTCATACCTATCGGTATGAGTTTGCCCTCACGCAACCCTTTAAATCTTCCTCCATACATCCGATCGATCACCGCTCCGTCTTCATGGGTCGGCTCAGGCATGCCTTCAAAGGAATCAAAGATCCAGGTCATGCGCCCTTTTTTCTCGGAAGCAGCTATAACAGCCATGATCGCAACACATCCCCCTCGCCAAACCCCGCACTCAACAAAGGAACCTGCGACCGAAGACCGGCGGAGCCGCTGTGCCAGATCATAGGTATTGGCAAGACGGTAAAAATTCAGTTGCGAATGCCTCCTCACCGCCATAATGATCCTGAATTTATAAAGATCAAAACCGCAGAGAAACGCTAACGTCACCGCTGACCGAGCGATCCTGCGAAACCGGCTCAAATCCATGTTCATTCCCCTTCGTGAGTATACCTGCTCAGGAACTCGCTCTTGAACTGGCGAAAACGGGACTCTGCTATGGCCGCGCGTATCTGCGCCATAAATGAAAGGAAAAAATGAATGTTATGCTACGAAACAAGCCGTAGGCCAAGGATCTCCTCGGTATTGAATAAATGCCTCAGATAGGCCCGGGAAAAATTCTTACAGGTATAACAGCCGCAATGCGGGTCAAGAGGAGAAAAATCCTCGATATACGGCGCGTTACGGATCGTGATCTTTCCGACGCTGGTGAACGCCGTCCCGTTCCTTCCGTAGCGGGTCGGGATAACGCAATCAAACATATCCATGCCGTTATCCACCGCCTCAATAATGTCCGTCGGCATCCCGACTCCCATTAAATAATGCGCTTTGTCGGGGGGTAAAAACTGCGCCGTATACGCGGTAATGCCGTGACGCACATGCGTCGGCTCGCCGACCGAAACGCCGCCGATGGCGTATCCGTCGAAATCCATTTCGATCAAACGCTCGGCGCATTCTTTGCGCAGATCTTCAAAGGTAGCGCCTTGCACAATACAGAACAAAAGCTGCCTCTTTTCCGGCGGGATATCCGATTGATATCTCATCGCTTCCTTTGACCGCCTCGCCCAATCAAGCGTCCGTTTCATCGCCGTTTCAGCGTGGTCTTTCGAACACGGATAATGCGCGCATTCATCGAGCGGCATCATGATATCAGAACCTAAATCGCGCTGGATCTGAATAACGGACTCCGGGGTCAAAAAATGCTTGAACCCGTCTATGTGCGATTGAAACCGTACTCCTTCGTCTGAAATTTTACGCAAAAGGGCTAAACTGAAAATTTGATACCCGCCGCTGTCGGTCAGAATAGGCTTCTGCCATGACATGAAATTATGCAACCCTCCGGCATTTCTGATGACATCCATGCCGGGACGCAAGAACAGGTGATAGGCATTGGAAAGGATTATCGTTGCGCCGCTCTCTTCAAGATCACGCGGCGACAAAGATTTAACCGTTGCCTGTGTTCCGACCGGCATAAAACACGGTGTCTCAATTACGCCATGAGGCGTTATTAATTTCCCTAAACGCGCCTTACTATGCGCGTCGGTATGCAGTAACGTAAACAACCCGATCTCCTGTTTTTTTGTTCTTCAAATACGCTGCGACGCATGCTCACAGTATCAACATGGCATCGCCATAGCTATAAAAACGATACCCGCGCTCGACTGCCTGCGCATACGCTTGTTTCATAAGATCTGTTCCCCCGAATGCGCAGACAAGCATAAAAAGCGTTGTCTGGGGAAGATGGAAATTCGTCAATAAAGCATCGACAAGCCTGAACCGGTACCCGGGATAGATAAAAATATCGGTTTTCCCTTCAAGGTTCCCGCGCGTGAGCGTTTCAAGGCAACGGCAGCTGGTTGTTCCGACGGCAACAATACGCCCTCCCTTTTGCCGCGTTGCGCAGATTTTCGCATAAACTTCGGGCCGCACCAGGAATTCCTCGCATTCCATGCGATGCTTGGTAATATCGTGCTCCTTAACCGGCAGGAATGTCCCCAACCCGACATGAAGCGTAAGGTACTCGATAGCCGTTCCCGCAGACGCAAGAGCGCCAAGAAGTTCTTTCGTAAAATGCAATCCTGCTGTCGGAGACGCGACCGCGCCGTCTTGAGCGGCATAAACCGTCTGATAATAATCGCTATCAAGCGCTTCGGGCGCCCGTTTAATATACGGAGGTAACGGGATAGATCCGTGCTGGTATACCGATCGGAAATCATCAGTCAAAAAACGTATTTCTCTGCGCCCTTCTACGATGCCGCGCAGGGTCCCATCATGGAAAAATATCTCTTCCCCCGTTTTAAGACGGGCCGGTTTCAGAAGCGCGCTAAACAGCCCCTTGCCGTGATGCTTTAAAAGAAAGGCCTCAACCTGTCCGCCGGTTTTTCGTTTGCCAAGCAACCTGCACCGCACGACTTTCGTATCGTTCAACACCAAAGCGTCGTCAGGTTTCAGATACGAAACTATATCGGAAAAGATCGCATGTTCGATCACGCCTGTCGAACGATGCACCACCATAAGCCGCGCCGCATCCCGTTGCGCAAGGGGATATTGGGCAATACGCTCTTTCGGCAATGAATAATCGAAATCGGAAAGTTTCATAGCGAAGATATATCCGTACCCGGATAATAGAACGAAAGGATATCCAGGTACGTCTTTCCTTCTTTCGCCATGAAATACCCTCCCCACTGGCACATCCCCACGCCGTGCCCCCATCCGGTACCCTCAAAAACAGCGTCCGAGTCGACAACTCTTACATTAAACCGGGTGCTACGGATGACATTCGGCCCCATATACAGCCTGAAATCTTTTGCCGGCATGGTCCTTATTTCCCGGGATGACGTAATCATTAAATCGGTAACGCGCCCGGATGCGTCACGGCCGCTCTCAGCGATATTCTGTATCTTTTTCAACGGCAACCCCGCATCGGCAAATTTCTCTTCGATCTCTTTCATGGATAAAACCGCATGCCAAGAATAATGCGGCGAATCTTTACAGTAATCGCAGCGCACTCCTTGCAGCGGAGGAAGCGACGTATTCCACAACAATGATGCATCCTCGGTACTCCCCCCGCAGGAAGCATGGAAAAAAGCCGGTAGGATCTTTCCCCGGTACGTCAAAACTTTTCCTCTCGTTTCCTCAACAGCCCTATTCGTACGGTAGCGTTCCGATGTGAGCCCTCCGTAAACCTGCGAAAGCACATCGCTGGTAACGTCAAAATCTTTTCCGGCCCGTTCTCGGGCCTGATACACGGCGTAGGTCCGGCAAACAATAGCCTGCGCTTTCAGGATCTCAGGAGGCCAATAGTGCGAAACCTCGTGATACAATATTCCTTTAACATAATCCTCCAGATTGACCGAATTGATCACCAGGAGGCCGCCTTTGGGATGCCGCACCAAGACAATGGTGTCGCGAAACATCCGTCCGTTAACGCTTAAACCGAATAACTGTTTTGCTTCAATGCGTATCTTTTCAGCAGGGCAACGGATACCTCCGATGATAATGCCATCGGGATACGTCGTCGCCGTCGCATTAATATCCGTTCCTTCGTAGTAGACAGCATTCGTCTTGCTATCCCTGATCGTATACCCTCCCCTGATCCGGATATTCAAAGAATAGATATTATCCTCGATGGCAACGCGGATAACGGTAACAGGCTGCGCGAAAATCACGGTGCGCGGAAGCAGCGCCGTCGCCATAATAAAACCGAGAATAACGATCTTTACCTTCGGGAAAAAAGCCATAGGATCAATGATAGGATCGCGCTTACGATAAGCGATGTCGCAAGCGGGAAGTAAAAAGAGAAGTTTTCTTTTTTAATATATATATCACCCGGGAGCTTCCCCAAAAAGGGTATCTTGGGAGCAACCAGCATGATAAAACCGGTAACAATAATGCACATGCCGACAATAATGAAGGTTTTAGCTAACGCATGCACGTCCATCGACTCTCCTATTTCTTTTTCTTGGCCAAAGCGCGCTCACGCTCTGAATACACACACCCGCAGTATTTCTGACAATATATCCCCGATTGTTTTGCGTGATCATGGCTGGCGCGAAAACCGGGTCGAAAATCTTCGAAATAAAAAAAGACCCCTGCCTCGTGCGCTGCCTCTTCCCCCAACCGCTTCATGACTGCTATATCCTGATAGGGGCTTACGAAAAGCGTTGTCGTAAAAGCATCGAAACCGTTGCTGGAAGCATACAACGCAGTGCGCGATAAACGCAATTTCCAGCAATAGTGACATCGCGCAGGATACGCCATGTGCTCCGGGACAGTACCAAAGAACTCTTCCGGATCATACGCCGGGAAAACCGTCGACAGCCCCGTCTTTGCGCTATACGCTTCAACAGCGTGGCGCCTGAGGGAATATTCGGAAACCGGATGAATATTCGGATTATAAAAGAACCCTTCTACTTCATATCCGTCGGCTCGCAAACGCTCCAAAGGATAGATCATGCATGGAGCGCAACACGTATGGAGCACTATTTTCTTCATAAAAAAATGTTTTGATGACGCACGGGGTTTCCGATGTTCGGTTTTCGGTCACAAGTCTCGATAAAAATGCGTCTGTCTAAAACCACAAACCGTTAGCCGGCATTCTTTGAAGCCCGATACATGATCACATTCGCTTTTTCAAGGGTAATAAGCCCCTCCCCGACCATCTCATCGAGCGCGGGGAGAAACGCGCTGATCTTATCCTGGCTATCGACGATTTCGATAATAATTGGCAGGTCCTGAGAAAGCTCCAGCAACTTCGTCGTGTGCATATGGCTTTTACACCCGAACCCCATAAAACCTTTGATCGCGGTAGCTCCGGCCATCCCCTGTTTACGGGCTAAAAGAACGATCTCTTCGTACAACGGCCTTCCCTTCCATTTATCCGCTTCTCCGATAAAAATCCGTAACAACATCCCATCAGCAGGAATTTTCATACGCGGCACTCTCCTTATATGACCTTACCGATCCAGACACCGATCCGAAACAAAATAAAACCGATGGTAACGCTGACCATAACATTCATGAACGCGCGAAGAGTTTCTCCGTCGCGTATCAAATGCGAAGTCTCAAGGATAAAAGTGGAAAACGTCGTAAATGCTCCGCAGAAACCGATCATCAAAAGCATGCGCGCGTTGCTTCCAAGCAGGAATTTCTCTTCGGCAAGGCTGGCGAAGATGCCTACCAACAAACATCCGCTGGCATTCACCGCAAGCGTCCCATAAGGGAACTGCGCTCCACAGGCTCGGTTAACCGCTAAGGCTAAACCATACCGCGCCACTGTTCCCGCCGCACCGCCGATTATCAGATTTACAATTGATATCATACGCGTAACCTATTGACCGTAAAAATGTCGGGATCCTCTCATACTATTTTTCGCTCCGGACTGCCTAAAACACACATGAAACCATCTCGAGCATTCACCGATACGTAACCGTGTGGAACAAGTGGTTGAGCTGTTTCGAACAGAACGCGGGAGTCGGCACGCGGACATAGGTCACCCGTCGGATACTTCTTGCGGGAGCCGGACAGCAACGGGAGAAAATTCCTCTCGCCGGGAAAAAATTGGCACCTACACACAATAACTCTTGAGGGGAGTCCTGCGCAATAATGCCGGACCAAAACCAGTTCAAATCCGTTATGAGAAAAGCTCTTCTTCCCGTTTGTTCCCTACGGCACCGCAATGTTGACGCGCCAATTTTGTAACAGCTCTGCCGCGCGACGTTCGTTTTAAGAATCCTGATTTGAGCAGATACGGCTCGACGGTATCAACAATCGTATCGACTTCCTCATTCAAACTGGCTGCCAATGCCTCAACACCGACGGGACCGCCGTCGTAAATGGATATGATCGTATGGAGAACTTTACGGTCAAGTTCATCAAGCCCTGCCTCATCGATCTTAAGATCATTCAGCGCTTGCACGGCCACGGCTAAGGTGACCTGCTTATGTTTTCCTACCTGCGCGTAATCGCGGACTCGTTTTAACAGACGGTTTGCGACGCGGGGCGTACCCCGTGAACGACGGGCAATTTCGCTGGCTGCGTCCTGCATGATCGCAACCCCCAGGATCTTTGCCGAATGCATAATGATCGCCGCCAAATCCTTTGTTTCGTAAAAATCCAAATGATAGAATATCCCGAAACGGCCGCGTAAAGGAGAAGCAAGCAGTCCTGAACGGGTAGTTGCTCCGACTAACGTAAACGGCTTGAGGTTGAATTTGATCGTTTTTGCGTATGGCCCCTTATCGATCACAAAATCTATCTGATAATCCTCCATCGCAGGATACAAAAATTCTTCCACGACCTTAGAAAGCCGATGGATCTCATCGATAAAAAGGATATCCCCCTTTTCCAGGTTCGTCAGGATACCGATCAGATCACCCGCCTTATCGATCGCCGGACCGCTTGTTGCGGTGATCTTGGTCCCCATTTCATGCGCGATAATATGCGCTAATGAAGTCTTTCCCAATCCCGGAGGCCCGGACAGAAGGATATGCTCCAAATGCTCATGACGCTCTTTGGCCGCGTCAATACAAACCTTCAGGTTCTGAATAGCATCGTGTTGGCCGGTGAATTCGGAAAGTTTGGTAGGCCGCAGCGAAAGATTTAAAACGACATCGTCGTCATTTTCCTGCTTCCTTCGCAGACAGTCCCTGCTCTTTAATCACAAC
>CAZJJL010000021.1:7527-11221 GCA_964546325.1 uncultured Planctomycetales bacterium
CCTGCACCAGCCGCGCAAGAGGATCGTCGACGGCGCCGGCACCGGCATCAGATGCTTTCAGGAGTCTGCGTCTGGTCTCTTCTTTCATAGGGAATAATATTATTCTGGTTGCGACAAACCTCTATTTCCTGGAAAGCGCCTTTTTGAATGGCAACAGCTTCCTTCATGCGGATAAGCTCAAGGATCCCTAAGAACGTTACCACGATCTCTATCTTATTCTTGGCTTTGGAGAAAAGCTCGGTTAATTTTACGGCCGGCTGAACCAGCAAAAGATGCAAGATCTGGTGCACCTTATCCTCTACCGTAAACTCGTCTTTAATGACTTCATAAAAAACCTCTTTCGGCACATCTTCGAGCGCTTTTGAAAAAGCGTTGATCAAATCGAAAAGGCTGGCCTCAAAATAAACCTCGTTGGTAATAGGAGCTTCCTTCTTTTCAGGAGCCGGCTGTCGCTTAAAGATCTCGCTCTGCGCTGCTTCACGCTGACGCAACGTCTCGGCTATCTCCTTGAACTTTTCATACTCAAGGAGCCTGCGGACCAATTCAGCGCGCGGATCTTCCTCTTCTGCCGCCGGCTGATCGGTCTCTTCAGGCGGCAAAAGCATCTTCGATTTAATCTGCATAAGAGTCGCAGCCATCACCAGGAACTCTCCGGCGATATTAAGGTCCAAAAGACGCATGAGTTCAATATATTTAAGGTATTGCTCGGTGACCGCAGCGATCGGGATATCATAAATATTAAGATGATCTTTCTTGACTAAATATAACAAGAGATCAAGCGGCCCTTCAAAAAGTTCAAGTTTGACTTTATAGCTCATAGGTGCATAGCGGTTTTTGCTTCACGGATCGTGCCGGATGCGTACGCAGCGGCCTTTTCCCGCCCATCATTAAGGATTTTTTCGACAAGAGTACGATCCTTGGCAAATACCTGGCGTCTTTTATGAAACGGCGACAACATCTCGATCAAACCTGCCGCGCATCGTTTCTTGCATTCGGTACAGCCGATCTTGGCGTTTGTACACCAATCACGCACATCCCCTTCCATCCCGGTCAAAAACGTATGATAATACGCAAATACGTTACAAATATCGGGATGCCCGGGATCAGCCAGCTTAATACGCTGCGGATCGGTAATCATCGAAGAGACCTTTTTACGGATATCCTCGTCGGAATCGGAAAGATTGATGGCGTTATCGTAACTTTTACTCATTTTTCTGCCGTCGATCCCCAACAACCTCGGAGTAGACGTCAGGATCGCTTCAGGTTCAGGGAATATTTCTGTTTTATACATACCGTTAAACCGCCGCACGATTTCCCGCGTCAATTCAAGATGCGGTAACTGATCCTCTCCTACGGGAACCTTATGCGCCTTATATAAAGCAATATCAGCAGCCTGTAAAACAGGATATCCGAGAAAAGCGTACGTGTTAAGATCGCGTGTCGTTACCTCACGGAGCTGCTCTTTATACGTAGGGCATCGCTCAAGCCAGCCAAGCGGCGTAAAACACGAAAAGATCATGTACAATTCAAGATGCTGCGGGACGTGCGACTGCACGAATATCGTCGAACGCGCCGGGTCTATCCCTGCGGCGAGCCAATCGATGACATTATCGATCGACGACTCCCGCATGGCCCCGACATTTTCATACTCGCCCATCAACGCATGCCAGTCAGCGACCATAAAATAGCAGGAATATTGCTCCTGCAAACGCACCCAGTTATCCAACGCTCCGACCAAATGACCGAGATGAAGTTTTCCCGTCGGCCGCATCCCGCTTAATATACGTTGCTGCATAAGAGGCTACCCTTTGAATTAATTACCGGTCAACGGTTAGACCGCTAACCGAACACCGAATTAACTTATTCTAACTTCCTCAGGATCTTCTGAACTTCGTGCGCCTCAATGACATCGCCTTCCTGAATATCATCGTGGCCGTGCAGCGAGATCCCGCATTCAAACCCTTCCTGCACTTCTCTGACATCATCCTTGAATCTTTTCAACGACGAGATCGTTCCTTCCCACACCGGAGTACCGTTACGCACCAGGGCTACCGGAGCGTTACGGGTGATCCTGCCTTTTGAAACCATACACCCGGCGATCGTCCCTCCACGCGAAAGACGGAACACTTTCTTTACATCGACACGGCCGAGGAATATTTTCTTCAGTTTCGGCTCAAGCATACCCTCGACAGCAGCTTTGATATCATTGGCTAATTCATATATGATGTTATATATCTTAACATCAACACCTTCTTTATTCACAATCTCTTTTGCCAGATCATCGGCCTGAACATTGAAACCCAGGATGAGCGCGTTGGATGCAACCGCCAGGATCACATCGGAAGAGTTAATATGCCCGACGCCTTCATGGATGATCTCGATCTTAACTTCTGAGATATTCAATTTATTGATCGTATCCTTGATCGCTTCCAAGGACCCTTGCACATCGGATTTAATAATAAGCTTCAGCTCTTTGATCTTGCCTTCAAGGATCTGGTTGTGCAGGTCTTCAAGGCTGACGCGTTTAGCGCTTTTCATGGATTCCTGACGCTCAGACTCTAACCGCTTATCAACGATATCCTTTGCCAGTTTTTCATCTTCGATAACATAAAAAACTTCGCCTGCCTGAGGGACACCGTTCAACCCCAGGACTTCAACGGGAAACGCAGGGCCCGCCTCTTTGACATGCTGGCCCAGATAATTGAACATTGCGCGGATCCTGCCGTAATTGGAACCGACGACAATAGTATCGCCGAGAACAAGCGTTCCGTTCTGCACCAGAAGGGTCGCAACCGTTCCTCGCCCCTTACTTAATTTTGCCTCGACCACAACGCCTTTGGCGATTTTGTTGGGATTCGCTTTCAATTCAAGCATCTGCGCTTCAAGAATAAGCATTTCAAGCAGATCGTCAATCCCTTGGCCTGTTTTTGCGGAAACCGGAACCATGATCGTCTTACCGCCCCAATCTTCGGGTGAAAGATCAAGCTGACTGAGTTGTTTTTTCACCGTATCCGGATTCGCGCCCGGCTTATCGATCTTGTTCAAAGCAACGACGATCGTAACACCCGCGGCCTTAGCATGATCGATCGCTTCTTTAGTCTGCGGCATAACGCCGTCATCAGCGGCAACGACCAAAACAACGATATCGGTTAAGCTTGCGCCGCGCGCGCGCATCCCGGTAAATGCTTCATGCCCGGGCGTATCTAAAAACGTAATATCCCCATGCGGCAAATGGACACGATAGGCGCCGATATGTTGCGTAATACCTCCATGCTCTCCCTCGGCAACCTTTGTCTTTCGAATTGCATCCAAAAGCGAGGTTTTTCCGTGGTCGACATGCCCCATGAACGTAACGATCGGAGGCCGCGGTTTCAGGTTTTCCGGTTTTTCAGGTTCTTCGTGATGCGCAAAAACAGTCTCTTCCTGAGTCACGGCTTTTTTAATCGTAAAACCGAATTTCTGACAGAGTGCCTGCACGTGTTGTTCGTTCAGCACTTGATTGATATTCGTCATGATGCGCATATCCATAAGCGCTTTGATCAAGGCTGACGGTTTTTCCTGCATCTTGACTGAAAGGTCTTTTAAGGTGATCGGAAGCGTCAATTCAAGGTCACGGAAAACCAACGGAGCAACAGGTTTTACTTCGGCAACCGCGGGCGAAACTTGTTTTACCGCAGGTGGAGCCGGATGCCTT
>CAZJJL010000021.1:11231-12423 GCA_964546325.1 uncultured Planctomycetales bacterium
ATCGCCGGTTTACCCGAAGGAACCGAAGGTTTTACCGGAGCCCCATGCCCTACAACGGGCCTCGTTGGTGCCGCCGGTGAAACATGCAAAACAGCCGGTTGTCCTGCCGGTCTCTGATGCACGACCGGTGCCGCAGGTTTAGGAGCAGCAACGGGCTTCTCAATAACAGGGGATACGGAATGCTTAGCCGAAGGTACGGGCTCAATAACAGCGGGTTTGACTTCATGCGCCGGTTTATGATGAACAACCGGTTCAGGCATCACGACGGTTTCTTTCCCTTTAACTGCCGTTTTATGCGCACCTTTAGCCGCCACCGTCGTTTTTACAGCAACGCTTTTCTTTACGGGCGGTTTTTCATGCGCGCGTTTCGTCTCTTTTTTTACCGCCGGTTTCTTCGCCGCCGGCTTTACTGCCTTTTTCTTCGCGTCATCTTTTTTCGTCGTTTTTTCTGTTTTCTTTACCATAGCGTTCCTTTGACATTTAAGCGATAAGTTTTTTCGCGGACTCGATTATTTTCTCTGCCTTCTTCTCTCCGATCCCTTTGATAGCGGTTAGATCTTCAACACCGGCGTTGGCAATACTCTCAACGGTATTGAATCCCGCTTTCTGAAGAAGGTCTAATGTTTTTTCTCCGACGCCTTCAAGTTGTTGGACACTTTTTTCTTCGTGAGCGACCTCTCCAACGGCTTCTTCTGCGACCTGCCCTTCTTCCGCCGTTTTACCTATCCCTCCTAACATCTCCGCGGCAGCTTGCGATTTCGTACGGATATCAAGCTCCCAACCGATCAATTTTGAAGCAAGACGGACATTCTGCCCATGCTTCCCGATAGCCAATGACAACTGATCATCATCAACCAATACCGTAGCTTTCTGATTCTCTTTTTCAAGCTTTATTTCACCGATCTTAGCGGGAGAAAGAGCGTTCTTAATGTATTCCTTAATATCATCATTATAGCGCACAATATCGATCTTTTCCCCTTGTAATTCATTGACAATATTCCTGACGCGGTTCCCCCTCATCCCGACGCATGCGCCAACCGAATCGACTTTCTCGTTCTTTGACCAAACAGCGATCTTGGTGCGCTCGCCCGGAAGACGGGCAATAGACTTGATCTCAACGATCCCCTCGAATATCTCGGGAACTTCCAGTTCAAAGAGTTTTTTGATCAAATTCGGATGCGCCCGCGAAAGA
>CAZJJL010000021.1:12433-17104 GCA_964546325.1 uncultured Planctomycetales bacterium
TCCCTTGGTCTCTTTTTTTACTTCAGCGACATACGCGCGCACACGATGCCCTTGTTTAAACTCTTCTTTTCCGGATTGTTCGCGTTTCGGCAGAATACCTTCGGCCTTCCCCAGAAGATCGACGATAATATTGCCTTTATCGAAGCGATAGACCGTTCCCGAAACGATCTCCCCGACACGCCCCTGAAAATCAGTAAACACGACATCTTTTTCTGCTTCTCGTATCTTTTGGATAATGACCTGCCGCGCCGTTGAAGCGGCAATACGCCCGAAATCGATAGAGGTGATCTCCTCGTCATTCTTATAGGCGCGCACTTTTCCGGTCGCTCGGTCCAACTGCACGCGTAATTCCTCTTCAGGCTTTACGTCAATAACCTTACGCGCGGCGCTTAAAAGAGCAGCTTCAACCGCTTCGATAAGGACTTCTTTTTTGATCCCTTTTTCCCGTTCGATCTGATCAAGTATAGATAACAATTCATGACTCATAGTACTCTCCATTTTACCACTGCACCACCGCAACCCGCAAGGTCGCGATGCAGATGTTTTACATCAATTCGTAGCGTGCTTTGTTAATAAGAGATAGGGCAATTGCCAGTTCCTGGCCGTTGACGGTTATATACACATCGGTATCGTCAACACGCACCACGGGCCCAGCCCATTCCAATTTTCCGTTTACTTTCTCTGCGAGAAAAAACCGCACCGTTTTATGCATGGCACGGTTAAAATCGCTTTTTGTTTTCAAAGGCCGGTCGATCCCCGGCGAAGAGACTTCGACAATGAATGAGCCGGCAAAAATATCGCTGGCGTCCAACGAATCGCTTATCTGCCGATTGAGACGGCCGCACGCCTCAAGCGTGATCCCACCGCCCGGCTTATCGACCAGAAGGGTCACGACAGCTCTCCCCGAAGTATATACAACCCGGATATCGACTAATTCGGCGTTTTCCATATCCAAAAGCGGAAGACTTATTTCTTTTATACGTTCAACCTGCGATTGTAGATCCATAACGACTCCTATAAACTCTTTTCCTTGATATACGCAAGTGCCGCAGCTCTATCAACAAGGGTCACTTTCTTATCCATCCGGGTCTTTACTTCAACCTTGCCCTGCTCCAAATTCTTTTTACCGAAAACCACGCTTAACGGCACCCCGATCAAATCGGCATCATTGAATTTAACGCCTGCCCGCTCATCGCGATCATCCATTAAAACACTTACACCCGCAGCCTCTAACCCGTCATGAAGATCCTTTGCCTGCTGCATAAGCGAAGGATCAGCCACATCAAGCGGCACGATCTCGACCTGATACGGCGCTACTTCCTTAGGCCAAACAAGCCCCGAATCATCGTGGTTCTGCTCCATAATCGCGGCGATAAGACGCGAAACGCCGATCCCATAACAACCCATAATGATCGGCTGTTGTTTGCCCGCGGTATCGATAAAATTCGCTCCCAAAGAAACAGTATACTTCGTGCCAAGTTGGAATATATGCCCAACCTCAAGCACGTTTATCTTGTGCATAGGAAGAGCGCAATCCGGACACATAACTTCTTTGCCTTCCGCAAAAGGAGCGGCTTTTTTACACTGCGGACAACGAAACGCCGCATCTTCGCCGCTCTCGCAAGGGACCATGAATTCATGCGAAACCTTCCCTCCCATGACTCCCGAGTCAGCTTCGACGGCAAGGCAATCCAATCCGCACCGCTGAAAAATCCGCGTATACGCTTCATGCATGGCGCGATAATTTTTCTCAAGACCTGCCTGGTCCCGGTCAAAGCTATAGGCATCCTTCATGATGAACTCGCACGCTCGCACGATACCGAAGCGGGGGCGGATCTCATCGCGGAATTTCGTCTGGATCTGATACAAAACGACCGGCAGTTGTTTATAACTGACAATATGCGTCCTGATAAGCTCGGTAATGACTTCTTCGTGCGTCGGTCCCAAACAAAGCTTTCTGCCTCTGCGGTCTTCAAAACGGAACATCACATCGCCGATCGTTTCATCGCGGCCGGTGCGCTGCCATAATTCCAACGGTTGTAATGCAGGCAAAAGCAGTTCGGAAGCGCCTGCGGTGCGCATTTCCTGGCGAATGATCGTCTGGATAGCATTTAACAAGCGCAACCCAAGCGGCAGATACATGTATGATCCGGACATCAGCATCCTGATAAGCCCCGCGCGCAGCAAAAGTTTATGGCTCAATGATTCCGCTTCTTGCGGCGATTCTTTCAGCGTGGGAATAAACGTTTTCGTCCAATACATGGCTTTTAGTCCTTATTAAATGTTTCTATGGGCAGATTGATCCCCATCTTCTTGAACGTGCTGAAGAACATGGGAACTGCGCCTGTTGCGCGCCATCTTCCGACAATCTTGCCGTTTTGATTGATACCCTCGATCTCATAAAAAAAGATGTCTTCGATGATAACCTGCCCGTCCTTATTGAGCCCTTTAACCTGAGCAATATGCGTGATCTTCCGGGAGCCGTCTATCATCTGCTCTTGCTGCACAATAATATTCAACGCCGCGGCGATCTGACGATGGATCGCTTCAAGGGTTATCGGAATACCGCTCGTTAAGATCATTGTCTCCAATCGGTAAATAACATCCTGCGGAGTGCTGGCATGTAAAACCGATAATGATCCGGCATGCCCCGAACAAATTGCCTGAAGCATATCAAGCGCCTCAGCGCCGCGGATCTCGCCGAGGATAACCCGGTCCGGACGCATACGCAACGTATTCTTAAAAATATCCCTGATCGTTACTTCTCCTCTGCCTTCGATATTCGGCTGACGCGACTCAAGACGAACAACGTGATCCTGACGCAGTTTCAATTCAGCGGTATCTTCGATGGTCACGACGCGCTCATCATCGGGAATATAGGAAGAAAGAACATTGAGCGTCGTAGTTTTGCCCGCGCCCGTAGCTCCGGAAAAAACAATATTGATCTTTGCCTTTATCGAAGCGATCAACAGATCCGCCATGCGGCGGTCCAACGTACCGACCGATATCAGAGTATCGATGGTCGTCATCTCCTGCAAGAACTTACGGATCGTAATGGTCGGCCCGTTTAACGCAAGCGGAGGGATAATGATATTCACCCGCGAGCCGTCCTTTAAGGAAACGTCGGTGTACGGATACGATTCATCGACACGACGGCGCGTCGGAGCAAGGATCTTATAAACCAGATACATCATCTGGTTCTCATCGTCGAACTTCACGGTGGAAAGCTCTGTCTTGCCGGCACGCTCAACATAGACCCTGTCAGGGCCGTTGATCATGATTTCCGTAATTTGCATATCCTTTAAAAGAGGTTCAAGCGGACCAAACCCCATGAATTCATCCAAAAGCTCAACGATCAGCTTCTCCTTATCTTCTTCGCGTAAGGCAAGCCGTTCTCGGACATTAAAATCTTCAATAATGCGCACGATCAAAGAACGCAACTCATGAGCCTCTATGACTTCCTTGGAGAATACCTGGCTATAATCAGAAACAAGGCGCGAGCGGATCTTTTTCTTCAGTATCTTAGACATGGGATTTTTCAATCTCCTTTGCTAATACATGGACACATTCTTCTAAGCGAACTTTGCGAACCGGTTTACCCTTCTTAAATAAAAGCCCCTCTTGTTTACCAAAGGCAACCCCCACATCCGCCTCGGCAGCCTCACCAGGCCCATTGACCACACACCCCATAACAGCAACCTTAATAGCCCGGGTTGCCGGTTTAAAGCGTATCCCTGACAACCTTTTATCAAGCTCGCGCACAACCTTGATAAGATCAACTTCGCAACGGCCGCACGTCGGACAACTGATAATTTCATATCCAAAATGCCGCAACTCAAGCGCTTCAAGGATCGCCCGCGCCGCGCGTATCTCCTCAACCGGTTTATCCGTCAAGGATATGCGCATCGTATCACCGATGCCCTCTGCTAAAAGTATCCCGCAGGCAATCCCCGATTTAATAGCTCCTGCCTGAGGTAACCCCGTTGCCGTTACCCCCAGATGTAACGGATAATCGCAAACCTTACTCATGGCCCGGTACGCCGCAATCGTTTCAAGCACCGTCGAAGCTTTTAAAGAAATAACGATATCCCGAAAAGCGCATTTTTCAATGATCCGTATATATCCCAAAACGCTGGCAACAAGTCTTTCTGCCACGCTTTTTCCCGGGGCCTTAACAGACCCCGAATTAGCTCCTACGCGGATGGGAATGCGCGCATGTTTAACGGCAGCAATGACTCTCTCAATATCCTCTTTCTTGCCGATATTGCCGGGATTCAGGCGTATTTTATCGGCGCCATGCTCGGCCGCTGCCACTGCAAGCCGCCAATCAAAATGTATATCGGCGACCACAGGGATCGCAATGTTTTTTTTCAGGGTAGTGATCGCGCGCGCGTCAGCCATATCTTTAACCGCAACACGAATGATCTGGCATCCGGCAGCCGCAAGCTCGTTTATCTGTCGCGCAGCAGCTTCAACGCGGGAAGTTTTGATCTTTGCCATGGACTGAATAGCAATGGGATTATTCCCCCCGATCTTCACATCCCCGATCTTGATAACCCTCGTTTTTCTTCGTTTGATCATCGGCCCGAATATTATTTAATAAATAACCGCGCTATCTTATCGCCGTACAGTTTAACCACGTCATTTAAGGTAACTAAAACCGCCAGAGCA
>CAZJJL010000022.1:0-422 GCA_964546325.1 uncultured Planctomycetales bacterium
ACCACCCACGCTCATAACCATGACGTCTCTACCTTTCATCACCGCTCTCATAGCTATCTCTGAGGATACCCGCGCCGAAGCAGCTTCAATGACCAAATCGGCTTTTTCAATAGCCTGGCCTAAAGAAACAACGGCCAGTGAAGTCCTTCCTGTCATCAGACGGGATAACGCCTGCGATTTATCCATATTAATATCAAACATAGCGACCAGCTTTGCCGAATCTGAAAATGTGCTCCGGATGCCTCGCGCTAAAGAACTACCGATAGCTCCACATCCAATAATAGCGATTTTTAACATTTCATTTCCTAATAGTAATGAAACAATTATCGATCAGCCTGGTTGTGCCAATGTACACAGCCAACAGAATGAGCGTTTTACCTGAAAGCTTTTGAACTGGCTGCAAATTCACGGGATCCACTATT
>CAZJJL010000022.1:434-1778 GCA_964546325.1 uncultured Planctomycetales bacterium
CCCCGCGCACCCGACGGATCAACCTCTGCATACCTCGCGTAATAAACCGCGCATTACGCTCACCCCGGCGGATCAAATTCCGGGCAAATACGAGAGCCTTACTCAGTATAACCGCATCGTTTCGCTGTGTTGCATTGAGATATGCATTGCGAGAACTCATGGCAAGGCCGTCGGCATGCCGCACTGTTGGAACAACCCTCACGCGAACCGGAAAATGAAGATCTTCGATCATCCTTTTTACTATAATAACCTGCTGGGCGTCTTTCTGCCCGAAATACGCATTGTGCGCGATTACCAAATTCAAAAGTTTTGCGACCACGGTGGCAACCCCGCGAAAATGTCCCGGTCTGGTCTTACCGCAAAAAAGGTCCCCTATTGTGTCTACATTCAGATACGTACAAAAACCTGCGGGATACATCGCTGCAACCGATGGAGCAAAAACGACGTCAACACCGGCATTCTTGCAGGCGTTTAAATCGTTCTGGTACATTCGAGGGTATTTCTTAAAGTCTTCGTGCGGGCCAAACTGGGCAGGATTAACAAAAATACTCACAATAACGATATCATTCTCTTTTCGGGCAACCTGCATGAGTCGCAGATGACCCTGATGCAGCGCACCCATGGTAGGTACACAACCAATGCGTTTATTTCGACAACGCATGCCCCAGGAGTATCGAAGCATCTGTTTCGGGTCTTTTATAACGATCATACAACCTCGCGCAAAGGAGTTATAACAAAATCTCGTTCAAGGATCCGCGGATGGGGGACGGTCAAAGTCCTCGTTTTAATACGCCGCCCGCCGTAAAAAAGCATATCTAAATCTATCACGCGCGGGCCCCAACGAACCGACGGGGTCCTCCCGATTTTTTTTTCGATCTTCTTGAATTCAGCAAGCAATGTTACAGGCGGAATCGCTGTTTTGATTTTTACTACTCCGTTCAGGAATTTCCTCTGCCCGCGCGGCCCGCCCTGAGGCAGTGTTTCAATGAAACGCGAGACCGCAAGGATCCGCGTTTCTTTCAATGCACCTATCAATCGCAAAGCTTTGCGTACATTCATTCTGCGATTGCCCATATTAGAACCGATACCCACAAAAACAACGTCCATACTTAAATAATCTTACGCAACCGCTCAATGGCCTCTCCGATCCTCTCTTTTGATACCGTAAGCGCCATCCGAATATACCCCTCGCCGTATTTACCAAATCCTACACCGGGAGTTGCGACGATATTCCCTTTTTCCAATAAAAGCGCTGCGAAAGCGATCGAATTCATTTTCTTAGGAACTTTAAACCAGATATAAAACGTCGCTTTCGGATGCGTAACATCCCATCCCAACGACTGC
>CAZJJL010000022.1:1812-16805 GCA_964546325.1 uncultured Planctomycetales bacterium
AGCTTACGCATATGTTCAACGTGAGCCTGAGGACCCTCCAACGCTGCTATCCCGGCAAGCTGTAAAGCCGTAAAGATACCGGAATCAACATTCGATTTAACTTTCCCCAAACCCGCAATGAGCTGGGAATTCCCGCATGCCCAGCCGATACGCCATCCGGTCATATTATAGGTTTTAGAGAGCGAATGGAACTCAATAGCAACATCTTTTGCGCCCTCGACTTCAAGGAAACTCGGCGGCTTATATCCGTCATAACTCATCTCGGAATACGCTAAATCGGACACAACGATCAATTTATGTTTAACGGCAAAAGCAACAACTTCCTTATAAAAATCCTTATCCGCGATCCTCCCGGTCGGATTATTCGGATAATTAATATATATGATCTTTGATTTCTTTAAAACACTCGCGGGGATCCTTGTAAGGTCAGGGAGAAAATCATTCTGCGCAAGAAGCGGCATACAATACGGTTTCCCTCCCGCTAAAATCGTACCCCCTTTATAGGGTGGATAACAAGGGTCGGGGATAAGCGAATAATCCCCTTCGTTCAAGAATGCCATGGGGAAATGTGCGATACCTTCCTTAGATCCTATAAGCGGAAGCACTTCATTTTCAGGGCTTACCTCAACCCTAAAACGACGCTGATACCAATCAGTGATCGCTTGACGAAGTATTGGCATCCCTTGATCAAGAGCGTATTTATGCGTTGCGGGATCTTGCGCGGCATGATACAGCTTTTCAATAACATGGGCCGGAGTCGGCTGATCAGGGTCCCCGATGCCTAAATCTATGATGTCTCTTCCTTCCGCGCGAGCTTTACGTTTTGCTTTATCAATTTCCACGAATAAATACGGCGGCAGACTCTTTAATTTTTTTGAAATTTTGAACATACTTTCTCGTCTCCTCTAGCATACAAACCGATGACCGAACACCGATACCCGCAAACCTAAATACCGCCTACTTCCCTAATACATCCTGCATCGTATAAAGCCCCGCGGGCTTCCCCACGATCCATTTAGCCGCGCGCAACGCGCCCAACGCGAATAGATCCCGCGTATGAGCCTGATGTTTGATCTCAATGCGCTCGGAATTCCCGCAGATCACAACCGTATGATCCCCGATTATATCGCCGAGCCGAACGGCGTGCGTAGGCACCTGCCTACCGGAAGTTTGCGTAATGATCTCTGCTATTTTCTTCGCGGTTCCCGACGGAGCGTCCTTTTTACCTTTATGATGCGCTTCTACGATCTCCACGCTATAATCAGGGCCGAGTTTCTTAATGATATCCGGAAGCGCGGAAAATAAAACATTAACTCCGATAGCATAATTCGGCGTAAAGACCACCGGGACCACCTCGGCAACCTCATGAACCTTATGTATCTGCGCATCGCTCAACCCGGTGGTGCCGAGAATATACGCTTTCCTGTGTTTTGCTACATACGACAGGTGTTCATCGGTCGCATCCGGAAGAGTAAAATCAACAAAGACATCGACCAAAAAAAGCCCTTCGGGATTCGAAGAAACTTTCAAACTCCTCCCCAGCTCTTTACCGATAAGGGGCGTACCCTTTTTTTCCAGACCAAACGTTATATCAAAATCCTTATCAGCGCTAGCCAGTTCAAAGATCCTCTTTCCCATTCTTCCGCACACACCCGCAATCCCAAGCTTAACCATAGTTCCCTTTCCTTCCGTCATCCCCGATGTCCGAGGCAGCGGCGGTTATCGTAATAATCCGTACTCGACCAATGCTTTCTTAAGTTTTTCACTATGCTCCGGAAGCATCGCGCTCATCGGCAATCGCAACGTTGGTTCGCACAATCCTAACATCCCCATCGCGGTTTTTACCGGTATAGGGTTCGTTTCAATAAACATCATTTTGATCAACGGCAACATCTTATAATGCAGTGAACGCGCCTTAGCAATATCTCCGCCCTGAAACGCCGCAACCATATCCGCGACATCCCGCGGGATTATATTTGCAATAACCGAAATGATACCGGTACCGCCAACCGCTAAAACAGGAAGTGTTAAAGCATCATCTCCGGAAATAAGGTCAAAATTATTGCCGCATAAAAGCTTGATGCGCGACATCTGTTCGAGATTACCGGACGCTTCTTTGACCCCGACAATATTCTTACAGTCATGAGCCAATTGAGCCATTGTCTCCGGCTCGATATTAACGCCGGTACGCGAAGCAATATTGTACAGAACGATCGGAATATCTACCGCATCCGCAACCGCCTTAAAATGTTGATATAACCCTCTTTGAGTCGGACGGTTATAATACGGTGAAACCTGCAACGACGCGTCTGCTCCGGCCTGAGCCGCATGTTTCGTCAAGATGACCGCTTCTTCGGTCGAATTCGACCCTGTCCCCGCAATAACAGGGACCCTTTTCTTTACCTGCGCGATCGTGATCTCAATTACTTTTTCGTGTTCTTCAAGAGACAACGTCGCGGACTCACCGGTCGTACCGCACGGAATAATGCCGGAAGTACCGTTCTTAATCTGAACTTCAATAAGCTGCGCAAGTTTTGCTTCGTCAACCTTATTGTTTTTGAACGGCGTTACTAAAGCAACCATCGAACCTTTGAACATGTTTATTCTCCTTGGACTTCCCTAAGATTGATTGAGGAACGGACTCCTCAACGAACTTCAACACGCGATCTCTATGAACAATACTACCCGCATTAGGCATAACTCGCATTATATTGATATGCCATTTCTTTGAGAGCAGCTATTCTTTTTGAAATAGGCGGGTGTGTTGCAAAAAGGTTCCCTACCCAGTCTTCACGAACGCCGACCGCAGTCCCCTTAGGATCCGCAATACATAAATGCGCAGTACCCTGATTGATCGAACGGGTCGGTGACGTATGCGAACTGATCTTCTCAAGCGCTGAAGCAAGACCCAACGGATTTCTTGTTAAAGCGGCACCCGAAGCATCGGCAAGAGACTCGCGCTTACGCGAAACAGCCATTGCCATGATCTGCGAAAAGATCGGAGCAAGGATTATCCCAATAAGCCACAATACCAGAAAGAACAACGCAATCGCGCCGCTTCCCTCAGAGCGTCTATTGGAACGCCCCCGACCGAACCATAATGAACGGGCAGCCCAATCAGCCAATAAAGCGATCGCTCCGACGAAAACCGCCAAAATCAACATCAGACGGATGTCAAAATTCTTTATATGGCTCATCTCATGAGCGGCAACACCCTGCAGTTCGTCCCGGTTCAATGCATTGAGAAGCCCCCGCGTCACCACGATCGAACTATGCTGGGGATCTTGCCCGGTCGCAAACGCATTCGGATCGGGATCTTCGATCACATAGGTCTTGGGAACAGGAATACCCGCTGCAATACTCATTTCTTCAATAATGTTCTGCCATTGTTGCTGTTGCGGATCCTGCGTATCAAGCGGCCGCGCATGCGTCGAAGCAATGATCATTCTATCGCCATACGCAAAGCTCAGATAACTCGTGCCAACACCGAACAAAATGGCAATACCGGTGAAAGCAGGGAATTGCAATCCTGCCCCGTAAAAATAATCGAACCCGAATCCGATAAAGACAAAGAACAACACGACGATCCCGACAACAATCCAGCTAGCGCGCTTATTAGCGCGCTCTTGCTCAAAAATATTCATTATTTAAGATTTAAATCAACCTTGGGCACCTGGCGCTCCGCATCATCCGTAATGGTAAATAACTCTTGCTTGGAAAAACCGAACATCCCCGCAACAATATTTGAAGGGAATGTTTCCTGAGCGATATTGAATTTTGTAGCGATATCATTATAGAACTGCCGCGCAAACCCGATGCGGTTCTCCGTTGAAACGAGTTCTTCCTGAAGCTTTGATGCGTTCTCATTCGACTTCAAAGTCGGATAATTCTCAACCAAAGCAAATAATTGGCGAAGCGCGCCTGTCAACATATTCTCAGCGCCTGCCTTCTCGGGAACGCTCTGGGCGGAGATCGCCTTATTACGCGCCTCGATCACGGCGGTCAGCGTCTTCTGCTCGAAATTCATAACGCCCTTTACGGTCTCGATAAGATTCGGGATAAGGTCGTGGCGGCGTTTAAGCTGCACATCGATCTGCTTCCACCCGTTCAAGGTTTCATTTTTCAAAGAAACTAAACTGTTGAACGTACCAATAAGCCATAGAACAAGAACACCTGCTGCCGCAAGAAGTATCCACAGTATCATTCCCTGCCTCCTTCGTATTAGAGAATCGTACCTTTAAAGACAAAACTCGCTTTTCCTTCGAGCCAAACATCCCGGAAACGATCATCGCAGCGATCAAAATAAATATTCAAGAGTTCCCTGCTTTTCGTCAGAACAACAACCTTCTTATCAAGCCCGGAGCGCAAAGCGAAAACAAGCGCAGAAGCGGTACTTCCCGTACCACAGGCGAGCGTCTCATCTTCAACGCCGCGCTCATACGTGCGCACCGCTATCGATCTATTTCCCGTTACTTCCACAAAGTTAACATTGGTCCCTCTCGGCGAAAATTGCGCATGGTTCCGGATAGCACGCCCCAGCTGAACAACGTCAATCAATTCAAGACCCTCAACAAAAATAACAGCATGCGGCACTCCGGTGTTAATAAAATTAACCCGCAATGCGCGCCCATTCACCACAAGGGGAATATCCAAACCAAGCGCGTAGGGCTCCGTTAATTTAACTTTTACCAACCCGTGATTAATCGCCGAGTCCACGATACCGGCACGCGTTTGAAGACGGATATGTTTTTTATCCTTCATTGAAAGCATTGTACTGGCGTATAAAACTGCGCAGCGAGCACCGTTACCGCACATTTCTGCTTCCGAACCATCGGCATTGATAATGCGCATAAGCAGATCGGCTTTCCTCGACTTTTCAAGGACCAACACCCCGTCCGCGCCGATACCACGTTTCCGATCACATAGTTTCCGGGCAAAATTCCCGAAATTCCGTGATTTCGCTAAACCATGCTTATGCTCAATGACGATAAAATCATTGCCTGCAGCGACCATCTTGGTAAACGCAATCCCCTTCATGATTTTCTCCGTAAAAACGCAGGAATAACCTCATTACGGACCAGATCGCGGTAGGATTCCCGGCTGCGAATCTCAAAAACACGCCCTTTGACCACCAGGACCTCAGCAGCACGGCGCCGCGAATTATAATTACTCGACATGCTAAAACCATAGGCCCCGGCGCTCATGACCGCAATACAATCGCCTTCCCGAACAGGATGCATGCGTCTTTCTTTCGCAAAAAAATCCCCGCTTTCACAAATCGGTCCGACTACATCGGCCTTGATCATTGCGCGCCGCGCGCCATTGTCAACCCGTAAAGGCAATATCTCGTGATAGGCATCATATAACGCAGGGCGGATTAAATCATTCATACCTCCGTCAACGATCACAAAAGTTTTTTTAGGAGTCCTTTTAACATACAAAACCTTCGTTACCAAAACCCCCGCATTCCCTACAATGAATCTGCCGGGTTCCATAATGATCTTCAAGCCGCTTCTCTTAAGAAGCGGTACGATTTTTTGCGCATATACCACCGCGGTCTGCGGGCATTCTTTGTTATAGATGATCCCCAAGCCTCCGCCGATATTCAAATACTCCAAACAAATCCCTCTTTTCTTGATCTGCTCAATAAAAGCGATGATCTTTTCGATGGCTGCGATGAACGGCGCGCTCTCTACGATCTGAGAACCGATATGTATATGCAAGCCGCATATGCGCACATTCTTAAAAGAAGCGCCCAGCAAAAGGATCTTCTGCGCGCTTGCAAGATCAATCCCGAATTTATTGGTAAGTTTTCCCGTTGTAATGAATTTATGGGTTTTAGCTTCCACATCAGGATTAATACGAATAGCCACACGGGTAACCGTACGAAGTTTCCCCGCAATACGGTTAATCGCCGCCAATTCCGGTAATGATTCAACATTAAAGAATAGTATTCCTTTACGAATAGCCTCTTCTATCTCTGCCCCGGTCTTACCGACAGACGCGTAAACAATGCGTTCAGGAGGGCAACCGACAGATAACGCCCGGAACAACTCTCCCCCCGAAACGATATCGAGCCCTGCGCCCTGTTCGACTAACGTGCGCAATAACGCTCTATTGGAATTTGCTTTTACCGAATAACAAATAAGCGGAGAGATCTCTGCAAACGCAGACTGTAGTTTTTTAAAATGGCCTACAAACGTATGGTAACTATATACATATACCGGCGTACCATATCGGTGCGCGATAACGTCCAGAGCCACATCTTCGCAATAAAGCCGTTTATGTTTATATCCGAATTCGTGCATGGTCCCCTCTGTTAATCAAAACAAACCCACCCACAACGAAGATATCCTCCGCCCACTCTTCCTTCAATCACTCCCGTCGCAGGCACATACCGACAAGCCATATCATTGTACCGTCCGCCGCTTCCGCCTAACCAGTGCGTATACTCGTAAATATACGCAAAACACGTACGGTTGGCGCCGATATTCGTCGTCGTCGTAACCCATGCGCTCGGCCCCCACTCCTGCGCGATCTGATTGGAGATACCCATAGTAGGTCTCGCACCCTGGCTGAGCCAGCGATCAACGGAACGAAGATAAATATCATTTACATCGGCATTCCCCTTTGCCTGACCGTTAGGTGCCGGCTGCCGCGGGTTCAGTGTGCCAACACCGAGATTACCTTCAATGATCGCATTATCCGGGGCAACGGCAGCGGTTGAATACGTAGCACCCACTTTCAACTGATACGTAGAAAGCTCACGATAGCTGCCGCTCGGCGAAGGGTAATACGTCGTTATGGTCAATGTTTCCTGAGCAAACGCCGCGATAACGACGCAAAAAAGAAAGAATCCAACGCACCACGTCAATCTAAGCATTAATCTTTTTCTCCCACAAAGATACCTGCTTCTGAACTCCGGCGGGGCTTGTCCCCCCCCGCGAGGTCTTCAATCGCACTGATGCCTCCGCATTAAGTATCCGCATAACATCCATCGTTAAAACAGGAGAAAACTCCCGAAGCTCATTCTCGCTTAAAGTTGAAATCTTCCGTCCTTTATCAAGGCATTTGCGCACCATGTTCCCGACAATATCGTGCGCCTGCCGATACGCGACGCCTTTCTTGATAAGATACTCCACGATATCAACGGAAAAAAGCGCTTCATCAAAAAGTTTCGCGGCGATCGCCTCTTTTTCAACGACAATATTTTGAAAAAGCGCGATAAATATCTCCAAAACATCCTTAACCGTATCAATCGCGCTAAAAAGCGGGGGTTTATCCAGCTGCATATCCCTGTTATAGGAAAGCGGCAAACCTTTCATCAAAACAAGGATACTTGTTAAGTCACCCTGCACTTTTCCGACAGAGCCCCGAATAAGCTCAAGGACATCCGGATTCTTTTTATGCGGCATAATACTTGAACCGGTACAAAACGAAAAATCGATATCGATAAAGTTAAACTCTTTTGTCGACCAAAGTATCAAATCTTCCGCGGTCCGGGACAGATGCACGGAGAGGATCGAAAGGTCAGCCAGCACTTCGATAATAAAATCCCGGTCGCTTACCGAATCCATACTATTATCGGTAACCGCGGCAAAGCCTAATTCCTTGCATACGAATTCCCGGTCAATGGGAAGACCGGTGCCTGATAACGCACAGCTTCCAAGAGGCATCCGGTTAATACGCGCGTACGCATCGCTCAGCCTTTGTTTATCCCGTTCAAGCCCCTCAACATACGCTAAAACATGATGCGCTAATAACACACACTGCGCGACCTGCAAATGAGTATACCCGGGGATAATAACCTGCATATTCTGCCGGGCAAATTTCAGGATCGACTTCTGTAAAAGAGTTATCAGTTCAATAAGATCATCGATCTCGTCCCGCAAATACATACGGATATCAAGCGCGATCTGGTCGTTCCGCGACCGTGCCGTATGCAGTCGATACGCGGCCTTCCCGATCTTTTTTTGCAGAAGATCCTGGATATTGGAATGCACATCTTCAGCAGCAGGGTCAAATTTAAATTTTCCCGATTCAATATCCTTTAAAATAGCCTGCAAACCCCTGACTATCGCGTCAGCGTCCTTTTTCGGGATGATCTTTGTTTTACCAAGCATACGCGCATGCGCAATACTTCCGATAACATCGACCTTAGCCAGCCGTTTATCATACGCAATGCTTGAGGTAAACCTATCCGTCAAGAGATTCGTCGCTTTTGCAAACCGCGTTCCCCACAGCTTCTTTGTCATATTCTCTCCCCATAAAACCTAATCGCAACCTACAAGCTTGTCGTGTGTCGCAAGTCGTCTGTCGTGTGTAAAATTCACTCGCGACACAATACTCAATACCCACGACTCACTCTTATCTTTGATACGGCATTCCCCATAACCGGATAAAACCTTCCGCAAGCTTTTGATCGAATTTGTCTTCTTTCCCGTATGTACTTAATTCATGTTTATAGAGCGAATACGGAGACGTTCGCGCAACCGGCACACACGCGCCTTTCAAAAGTTTCAGTTTCACGGAACCGGTAACAAACTTCTGAGTCGACTCAACGAACGCATCAAGCGCTTTTTTAAGCGCAGAATACCAAAGCCCGGTATAGACAAGCTCCGAATAGCGCTGCGATACCCCTTCTTTATAATGCATCAGCTCCCGGTCCAGAACGACGCTCTCCAAATCCTTATGCGCCGTGTACAGAATAGTCCCTGCGGGAGACTCATAAATTTCCCGCGATTTGATCCCTACAAGCCGGTTTTCAACCATATCCATCCGGCCGACACCATAATGCCCCCCGATCTCATTTAATTTCACGATCAATGATTTCAAAGGGTACACCTTCCCGTTCAGTTTCCGGGGAACACCTTTCTCAAAATACACCTCAATATAACATGGCTTATTCGGTGTTTTTTCAGGACTTTTGGTTATCAAATATGCGTCCTCAGGAGGCTCATTCCGAAGATCTTCCAGAACCCCCGACTCTATACTGATACCCCAAATGTTCCGGTCTATGCTGTAGGGTTTCTTCTTAGTCACATCAATAGGGATATTATAGGAAAGCGCGTATTCAATCTCCTCTTCCCGCGATTTAAATTCCCACTCCCTCACCGGAGCAATGATCTGAAGTTTAGGATCAAGTATTGCAGTCGTTACTTCCAGCCGCACTTGATCGTTCCCTTTTCCGGTGCACCCATGAGCAACAGCCTGCGCTTTTTCTTTATGAGCGATATCCACTAAATATTTGGCGATCAAGGGCCTGCCCAGCGCCGTAGCCAAAAGATATTTTCCCTCATACAAAGCATTTGCTTTCAAGGCCGGAATAATAAAACCCGAGATAAACTCGTCCTGAACATCCTTAATATAGACTTTTGAAGCTCCGGCAACCAATGCCCGCTCCTCGATCTTCTTAAGGTTCTCTCCCTTACCTAGCCCCTGACCAAGGTCAGCAACAAAACAGATGACGTCCCAACCACGGTCTTTAAGCCACCGGACAATACACGATGTATCCAATCCTCCCGAATACGCCAATACAACTTTTTTCATATGATATCTCCTACTGCAGTAACGTAATCAAAACAGCTTTCTGCACATGCATCCTATTCTCGGCCTCGTCAAAAACAACGGAATTCGCACTATCAATAGCTTCATCGGAAATCTCTTCCCCCCGATGAGCCGGTAAACAATGCATAATCAAAACCCCCTTATTCGCCTTTTCCATAAGACTTTTATTGATCTGGAAATCCTTGAAATCAAGTTTGCGTTTTGCCGTTTCTGCTTCCTGCCCCATGCTCGCCCATACATCGGTATACAATACATCCGCACCCTGAGCAGCCTCAGAAGCGTTATGTGTTACGCTAATCCGCGCACCACTTGACGCCGCGATCTTGGCAGCCATCGTAAGCACTTCGGCAGACGGCTCGTATCCTTTCGGTGTTCCGATATTCATATGCATTCCAACTTTGGCGCAGATAAAAATAAGCGAATTGCACACGTTATTGCCATCGCCGACATACGCTAAAGTCCGGCCCTTAACCGTGCCGAATTTTTCCCGCGCAGTATAAATATCCGCAAGCGCCTGGCACGGATGAGAATAGTCCGAAAGACCGTTGATCACCGGGATACAAGCGGCACGCGCCATCTCTATACAATTCTTGTGCTCAAAAGTCCGCAGGACAATGCCGTCGACATACCTTGACAATGTTTTAGCGACATCGCTGATAGATTCGCGCACCCCGAGGTTAATCTCGCTCGGCGATAAATAGATAGAGTTGCCTCCCAACTGATACATACCTACGTTAAAAGAAACCCGCGTGCGATTGGACGGCTTCTGGAAAATCAACGCCAGCGTTTTACCCGCAAGCACGGAGGAGAATTCACCCCTGTTTTTTTTGAGCCTATCCGTAAGCGTAAAAAGCGCCTCTATTTCCTGGGCCGTTACATCAGCGATAGAAATCAGATCTTTTTTCATATCATTCCCTTTAATACCGTTTCTAAGATCCCCAATGCCTTATCGATCTCCTTTTTCGTAACATTCAACGCAGGCATTATCCGTAAAACCGTATCATGCGTACAATTGATCAAAAGCCCTTTCTGCGCGCATAATGCAACGACTGGCTTACCGGGGATAGTAAGTTCAATACCCGCCATTAAACCCATCCCCCGGATATCTTTCACCAAAGCGCAATGCTTGCGTAAAACCTCCAGCCGCTCGAATAAGTAGGCTCCGGCCTTTTTTGCCTTTCCCAAAAGCTTCTCCTCATGCACCGCTTTCATCACCGCGAGCGCAGCCCTGCAGATCAAGGGGCTACCGCCGAATGTCGAAGCATGCATACCCGGCTGCAGAGTATCGGCGATCTCTTTTTTAACGATCATCATTCCGATAGGTACTCCACCGCCCAATGCCTTTGCCAGCGTCATGATATCGGGCGTAATACCGTACTGTTTAAAAGCGAACATTTCTCCTGTGCGCCCGATACCCGTTTGAACCTCATCAACTATCAAAAGGATCTTTTTCTCATCGCAAAGCGCTCGTAACCCCGAGACAAAATCCTTCGTGGCGACATGAACTCCCCCTTCACCCTGGATAAGTTCAAGCATAATAGCCACCGTCTTATCGCTCACTGCGGCTTTAACCGCTTCCAGATCATTAAACCGCACCTGCCTAAACCCATCCGGCAACGGCTCAAATCCTTGCGAATATTTCTTCTGCCCCGTCGCAGCAAGCGCCGCTAAAGTCCGCCCGTGAAACGCATTCTCAAAGGTGATTATTTCGAATCGCCCCTGTCCAAACTTCCGGGACAATTTGATTGCGCCTTCGTTAGCCTCGGCGCCGGAGTTACAAAAGAAGACTTTTGACGGAAAACTCCGCTTCACCATCTCCGCAGCAAGTTTCGCTTGCGGCAGATGATAATAATTATTGGGAATAAATATCAGTTTCGAAACTTGGTCGCGGATAGCCTGCATGACCTTCGGATGACAATGCCCGATATTGCCGACACCCCAACCCGGAAAGAAATCAAGGTACTCTTTATGGTGAATATCCCATAACCGCGAGCCCTTGCCTTTAACGAATACCAAAGGTACCTTGGTATACGTCGGCATGATATTATCGTTATATGAATCGAAAACTTCCTGTAGTTTCATTTTTATTGTCGTGTATCGTGTGTCGTGAGGTTATAACACTCTACTCACGACTCTCGACAAGCTTGTGACTTATAACCCGCGTCTTTTTTAAGTTCCCTAAACCACGTACTTATTGAGCTATCTCAGTACCTACACCCTTATCCGTAAAAATCTCAAGCAGTAATGCGTGCGGAATACGCGCATCGATCACGTGCGTCTTCCGGACGCCTCCGTCAAGCGCTTCAAAACACGCTTCAACTTTCGGGATCATTCCTGATGAGATAATATCCGACTCCATCAACTGTTTTGCCTCATCTTCCGTTAGCGTAGACAAAAACGAATGAGGATCATCCGCCCTACGCATAATACCTCGAACATTGGTCAGTAAAACAAACTTCTCCGCTTTCAATGCGATCGCTATGTGCGCGGCTGCCTCATCAGCATTAACATTATACATTTTCCCGTCAGGCCCGACTCCCATAGGCAGAATAACCGGAATGGCAGGAGTATTAATTTGCTCCAGGATCGGCTTCGTATTGATACTGGTAATGGTCCCTACTAACCCCAAATCGATCTTTGCCTTTTTCTTCTGCACCTGGATGATCTGCTTATCCTTACCGTTAAGCCCTACAACATGGGCGCCATGTTCCGTAATTTCTTTTACGATAAGCTCGTTTAAAGACTGCAGTTCTTCGGCAACCAGCTTCAAAGTTTCTTCATCAGTCACCCTCATGCCATCGACAAATTCCGTCTTTTTGCCGCTTATCCTCATACGATCGCTGATATTCGGACCTCCGCCATGCACTAAAACAGGGCGTAGCCCCATAAAACTCAAGAAAACTATATCTTCGAGAACACATTTTCTGATCTTTTCTTCGCCGAGAATACTGCCGCCGTATTTAATTACAACGACTTTCTTATGGAACTGCTTGATATAAGGAAGCGCCTCTATAAGCACCTGCGCCTTTTTAATTGCTTCTTCCATGGGTATGTCTTTCGCCTTTACTAATTATATTCCGCGTTAATTTTAACGTACTCGTGGCTCAAATCCGATGTATACACAACCGACCGCGCCGGCCCTCTGCCTAATTGCACGGTAATATCAACATCTCTCTTATGAAGCGGTGAATATTGAATCGTAAGGTCATCTTCATGCACCGGGACTCCGGTTGCTCCGACTGCGGCAACAATGCGCCCGTATATATTGGGACTTCCCGCATACATGGCAATCTTAAATAAATTCGAGTTTGCCACCGCTAAAGCAACGTGTTTTGCCTCGTCAGGATTCTTCGCCTGCGTGACCATGATACGGATGGATTTCGTCGCTCCCTCTCCATCACGAACGATCATTTTGGCAAGTTCAAGACAAACGCACCGCAATGCCTCAGTGAATTTTCTTAACGCCGCACCTCCCTCGATCTGTGAATTACCTGCCTGCCTATTAGCTAAAACGATCACCGTATCATTCGTACTCATGCATCCGTCAACGGTAATACTATTGAATGTCGATGCAACCGCTTCATGAAGTGCTCTGTCAAGAGCATGCTTGGTAATATTCGCATCGGTCGTAATGAACGCAAGCATCGTTGCCATTTTCGGGGAAATCATCCCCGCACCCTTGGCAATGCCGCATACCGTCACCGGCTTGCCGCCGATCCTCACTATCGCCGTCGCCTCTTTGGCAAAAGCATCCGTTGTCATGATCGCTTGCTCTGCCTGTCTGATACCCGGCCGTGACAATGCCAAAACAAGAGCAGGAACAGGCATTCTTCTGCCGATAATACCGGTCGAAGCGACCAAAACACTCTCTTTTTTTATGGAAAGCGCATAGCCGACCTCGGATGCCATGCTATCGGCATCGTGTAACCCTTGTTTACCGGTAAAAGCATTTGCGTTGCCGCTATTTGCAATAATGGCGTAAAAAGCCGAACTTTTTTTAAGATGCGATTTATTCAACACGATCGGAGCTGCCTGCATTGTATTAGAAGTCGAAACAACGGCAGCTAACGCAGGAGACTGCGATACGATAAGGGCCAGATCAGGTTTTCCTGATTTCTTGATCCCTGCGGAAAGACCGGCTGCGACAAAACCGGCAGGGAGAACGGCTTTTTTCACTACCTTCATGCTAATCCTGTTGTCTCGGGAAGGCCAAACATGATATTCATGTTTTGCACGGCTTGACCGGAGGCACCTTTCAAAAGATTATCGATGGCGGAAATGATGATAATGGTATCGCCGGTGTCATCAATGCCGATATCGCAAAAATTAGTATTTGCCACATCTTTGATCCGGGGGAATTCCCCTGATTCTTTGATCCGTACGAACGGTTCATTTTTGTAGAATTTCTTATATAACGCAAGGACTGCCCCTGCTTTAACCCGCGATTTGTTCGTCTTTTTGATATAAATCGTTTCTAATATCCCCCGATTCAACGGCAACAAATGAGGCACAAAGGTTATGCTCATTTTCTTGCCCGCCAGCCGTGAGATCACCTGCTCAATTTCCGGCGTATGCTGATGACCCCTCACTTTATACGCCTTAAAATCCTCATTGGCTTCCACGAATAAAAAACCATGCGCAAGCTTTTTCCCCGCGCCCGTAACACCGGACTTAGCGTCTATGATAATTGACCCCGCATCGATAGCGTCTATTGCCGCAAGCGGTGCCAGCGCAAGGATACCTGCCGTCGGATAACATCCGGGGTTAGCAACGAAACCTGCCTTCTTAATATCTTCCCGGTATAACTCAGGCAATCCGTATACGGCGCGCTTAAGATTAATCGTATCTTTATGTTTGACCTGATAAAACTTCTCGTATACGGCTATATCCTTGAGACGATAGTCGGCGCTTAAATCAATGACCCTCTTTCCCATTTTTATGAGTTTGGGCGCGATATCCATGGAAACCGTATGCGGTAACGCTAAGAATACGCAATCACACGCAGAGGCAATTTCCGGAAAATCTGGTTTTTTACAAACCAGATCGATCCGATTCTTTAATCTTGGGAATACCTGCGAGATCTGCTGCGGCTCGTCGCTGGTGTTATAAAGGCGGGATATCCGGACATCTGCATGCCCCAACAAAAGCTCGATCAATACCTCACCGGTATGCCCGGTCGCACCAATGATGCCAACGTGTATCATGAGAACTCCAATCAGATAATTACGGAGTTATGCCGAGAAGTACACCATTACGTCTTCGATACAACTCCTCTATATTAAGATAAAATCCGTCGGTCGTCAAGATTTTTCTCGACGATATTAAAGCATATTAATTCCTTTATCGCGTTTTCTTAAACGGATCTTTTCGCCGCTTTCTGACAAAAGCGCGGTTGCAAGCTTAAAACACCTCACATCTTCACAGAC
>CAZJJL010000023.1:0-1594 GCA_964546325.1 uncultured Planctomycetales bacterium
AACCCTTCTGCACCAATGCCGTTGCCGCATCCCGGTACCGGCCGCTATGCTCAAAACTACCGTGAATCAAGACGACTGTCGCCTTCGAAGATTCGGGCTTCCAAGACTGGCCGTACAACGTCAAACCGTCAAATGTTTTAAGGGAAAATTCTTCGTGTCGCATACGCCTTTCTCTTGCGCCGTTGCAAAAGAAACCGGACTGTTACATAGAAGGTAATGAGGTTTCCCCCATGAGGTACCGATCGATATTATACGCTGCTTTTCGTCCTTCTGCAATCGCCCAGACAATAAGCGACTGTCCGCGGCGCATATCACCCGCAGCAAATACGCCTTTGTGCGACGTAGCAAAGGAAGCATCGGTCTTTACGTTGCCCCGCGCGTCAAGTTCAACACCAAGTTCTTTCAGCAAACCGTTATGCTCGGGATGAAGAAAACCGACCGCCAACAATACCAGATCAGCCTCAATCTCAAATTCGCTCCCCTCGATCTCTTTCATCGAAGGCATACCTTGGGCATTCTTACCGGAAAAATCGACCTGCACGCAGGAAACTTTCGAAACACGGCCTTTTTCGGTAATAAAACGCTTGGTCAAAATAGCCCATTTACGCTCGCTTCCTTCCTCATGGCTTGTAGAGGTTTTAAGGAGCATGGGGTATTTCGGCCACGGGAAATCGCACGATCGGCATTCAGCGGGCTTCGGGAGGACTTCAATCTGCACAACGCAGGAAGCGCCTTGTCTATTTGCCGTACCGACGCAATCAGCGCCCGTATCGCCGCCACCGATGACTAAAACTTTCTTTCCTTGAGCATCGATACATTCAGCCGGCGGGATCTTTTCCCCCGACACCCGCTTATTAGATTGCGTCAAATACTCCATGGCAAAATGAATGCCTTGCGCGCTACGCCCTTCGATGGCAAGATCACGCGGCTGCCGTGAACCGCCGGCGATACAAATCGCGTCAAAATCCTTCTTCAAATCAGAAACCTTATAATCAACTCCGACATTGATCCCCGTTTTAAATATAATCCCCTCTTTTTTCAGGATCTCCAAACGCCTATCGATAATATGTTTTTCAAGCTTAAAATCAGGGATACCATAACGAAGGATACCGCCGAGCTTATTATCGCGCTCAAAAAGCGTAACGGTGTGGCCCGCTTTATTTAACTGATCCGCGCACGCAAGTCCCGCGGGACCGGACCCCACAACTGCCACGTTCTTTCCCGTTCGTTTCAACGGAGGCCGCGCTTGTATTATGCCCGCCTCAAACGCATGTTCAATAATCGATAACTCATTCTCGCGTATCGTAACGGGATCATCGGTTAAACCTAAAACACAGGCATACTCGCAGAGAGCAGGACAAAGCCTTCCGGTGATTTCAGGCAGATTATTCGTTGCATTAAGAAGCCCATACGCCTTTTCCCATTGCTCCGCAAGCATATAATCGTTCCATTCGGGAATATAATTACCTATAGGGCATCCCCAATGACAGAACGGCGTACCGCAATCCATACACCGGCGCGCCTGCTCCCGGGATTCCTCATCAGGACGCATAACGATAACGTCACGATAATCCTTCACGCGCTCGCATACCGC
>CAZJJL010000023.1:1694-11526 GCA_964546325.1 uncultured Planctomycetales bacterium
TACACAATACGCAATACGAAAACTACCCATCCGACGGCTCAACCAAATTCAACTTTTCCTCAAGCTTCTTCTGCTCAAGTATCTTCTTATATTCAAGAGGCATAACTTTAATGAATTTTTTCAGCTGGTTGGCGTAATCATCCATAATCATTTGAGCAATAGGGCTTGCCGTATATTTATGGTGATCAAAAAGAAGGCTGCGTATATTGGCGGCATCTTCCTCAAGGATATCCTCAAAAACAACCATTTCCATATTGCATTTATCCTTGAATGTCCCATCGGCATCATAAATATAGGCTACGCCGCCGGACATACCGGCAGCAAAATTTCTCCCTGTTTTACCCAATACCACAACGATACCGCCCGTCATATATTCGCAACCATGATCACCAACACCCTCAATAACGGCTAAAAGCCCGGAGTTACGGATGCAAAAACGTTCGCCGGCAACACCGCGAATAAACGCCTCGCCCTTGATAGCTCCATAAAACGTTGTGTTCCCGATACTGCTATTTTCTTCCGGCTTATACGACGCTTTTTTATCCGGATAAACGATTATTTTCCCGCCTGAAATACCTTTCCCGACATAATCATTGCACATGCCTTCAAGTTCAAAGGTAATACCTTTTGCCAAGAAGGCGCCAAAACTCTGGCCGGCAACCCCTTGAAATTTGCAATAAATAGTGTCTTCCGCCAGCGCCTCTTCGCCAAAACGCCTGCACACTTCTCCGCTGAGCATAGCGCCTGTTGTTCTATTTACATTAGAGATCGGCAACTCAAGAGTGACCGGCTTTCTGTCAACAAGAGCGGGCTTTGCTTTCTCGATCAATGTCCGGTCAAGGACCGTATCAATACCATGATCCTGGGCTTTAAGACAACGCCTCCCAACCGTATCAGGGACTTCGGGTTTATACAAGATCCGTGAAAAATCCATACCTTTTGCTTTTGCCGGGATGATCGCTGTATGAGACTCCAGTAAATCAGTGCGCCCGATCAACTCATCAACAGTACGCACCCCAAGCCCCGCCATGATCTCGCGCAGCTCTTCGGTGACAAAACGAAGATACGTAACAACATATTCCGGCTTTCCCCGAAAACGCTTCTCAAGGATCTCGTCCTGCGTTGCAACCCCGACAGAACAATTATTTAAATGGCAATGTCTGAGCATAACACAACCTGAAACGATGAGCGCGGCGGTGCAAAACCCGAACTCTTCGGCGCCTAGCAAAGCAGCGACCGCACAATCGCGGCCGGTACGCATCTGTCCGTCCGTCTGCAAACGAACGCGACTTCTCAAATCATTGAGAACCAGTGTCTGATGTGTTTCCGAAAGCCCCAACTCCCACGGTAAACCTGCGTGTTTAATGGAACTTAACGGCGAAGCGCCCGTGCCTCCGTCAAAACCGGAGATCAGGATCATATCGGCATGGCCTTTGGCAACGCCGGCAGCAACCGTACCTACCCCGATTTCAGACACCAATTTTACACTGATACGAGCGCGTGGATTTGCGTTCTTAAGATCAAAGATAAGCTGCGCTAAATCCTCGATCGAATAAATATCGTGATGCGGCGGCGGCGAAATAAGCGTAACGCCGGGAGTCGTATACCTTGTTTTGGCAATGATCGCGCTCACTTTATGTCCCGGAAGCTGTCCGCCTTCGCCGGGCTTAGCGCCCTGGGCGATCTTGATCTGTAATTCATCGGCATTCACCAGATAATTCGTGGTAACGCCAAACCGTCCGGAAGCGACCTGTTTAACCGCGCTGCGCTTGGAGTCCCCGTTCGGAAGCGGAATAAAACGCGAAGGATCCTCTCCTCCTTCTCCGGTATTCGACCTCCCCCCGAGTTTATTCATTGCAAGCGCTAAATTCTCATGCGCACCGCGTGATATAGAACCAAAACTCATTGCTCCGGTAGCGAAACGCTTTACAATGCTTTCGACCGGCTCAACTTCAGAGATGGAAATTGATTTTGACTCTTTAAATTTCAGCAGGCTCCGCAATGTCGCAGGGCTCTGCGATTGATCATTAATGGGCCCGGAAAATTCCTTGTATTTTTTATAATCCCTACGCCAAACAGCATCCTGCAAGGTCGCGATCGTATCAGGATTCCAAAGATGGAACTCTCCGTCTTTCTTCCATTGATAGACCCCGCCTGAAAGAAGCGTCGGGATATCCGCCGATCTATCCGGATATGCCCCTTTATGCCGCGTCAGAGTTTCCTGAGCAAGCGTTTCGATATCGAGTCCCCCGATACGTGAAACAGTTCCCGTAAAACAACGGTCTATCACTTCCGCGCTTAAACCAAGCGCCTCATAGATCTGTGCGCCGCGATAACTCTGTAAAGTTGAGATACCCATCTTGGAAAGGACCTTCATGATCCCCTTATCAACCGCTTTAATATAATTTTTTACCGCGGTTTTCACGTCAAGCGCAAGCAGTTTCTCCTGAACCATATAGGCAAGCGCTTCATAAGCCAAATAGGGATTAACGCAATCAACGCCATAGCCGAACAAAACCGTAAAGTGATGCACCTCGCGAGGCTCACCGCTTTCAAGGATAATACCTATCTGCGCGCGAAGCGCGTTACGCACTAAATGATGATGCACCGCACCAACCGCTAAAAGCGCGGGTATCGCCGCATGCTCGCGATCAACGCCGCGGTCGCTTAATATAATAAAGGTAAAGCCTTCTTTGATCGCATTTTGGGCTTCCGAACAAATCCGTTCCAGCGTTTTATTAAAGTCCTGCGTCGACCCTGCCTTACACAGAATGGAGATGGTTTTTGTTTTAAACCCGTTTATCTTAAGAGCCCTGATCTTTTCAAGTTCTTCATTAGTAAGGATCGGCCGTTTGACGTGCACTTTACGACAATGATCCTTGGTCTCTTCAAGCAGATTTCTCTGCGGGCCGATATAACTTTCAAGGCTCATAACAAGCTCTTCCCTGATAGGATCGATCGCCGGATTCGTCACCTGCGCAAAAAGTTGCTTGAAATAACCGTATAAAACTTGCGGCTGCCGAGAAAGCACGGCGTGCGGAGTATCGCTCCCCATGGAACCGACCGGTTCCTGCCCTGCTTCAGCCATCGGTTTCATAATCACTTTGAGATCTTCACGAGTATACCCAAAAGCTTTTAACGAAACCAACACATCGCTTGATCCCTGCGCAACAACGCCTGTCTCTGCGATAGCATCAAGCTCCAGCATATTCTCTTGAAGCCAGGAGCCATAAGGCTTTGCGGAAGAAACACTCTCCTTTATTTCAGAGTCTTGAATAATACGGCCTTCTTCGGTATCGATAAAAAATATCTTTCCCGGTTCAAGACGGGTAGAAAATGCGATATCTTTTGGATCGATATCAAGCACCCCGACCTCTGAAGCCATGACTACAAAATCATTTTTAGTCACGATAACGCGGGCCGGACGAAGGCCGTTACGGTCCAAAAGCGCTCCGATACGCGTTCCATCGGTCACCGCAAGGGCCGCAGGGCCGTCCCATGGCTCCATTAAACAGGCTTGATACTTATAAAAATCACGCAATTTTTCGCCCATCTGCCTATTCTGCTCCCACGCACCGGGAACAAGCATCATCAATGCCTGATACAACGGACGTCCCGAAAGAACGATAAGCTCCAAAACATTGTCCAGAGTCGCCGAATCGCTCCCGCCGGGGACAACGATCGGATAGATGTTTTTGATGTCGTCGCCAAAAACCTCTGTTTTGAGAAGACCTTCCCGCGCGCGCAACCAATTAATATTACCCCGCAAGGTATTGATCTCACCGTTATGCGCCAAGAAACGAAACGGCTGCGAAAGATCCCACGTCGGAAACGTATTCGTACTGTATCGGGAATGAACTAACGCCAAAGCGCTCTGCATGCGCGGGTCTTTAAGATCGACGAAGAAAGCCTCGACCTGATCGGTCATTAAAAGCCCTTTATAGGAAAATGTCCTGTTCGAAAGATTCGTGATGTAGAAGAATGATTTTTGTTTTAATGCTGAAGAACGGATGAGATTTTCTACTTTTTTGCGGATAACATATAATCTGCGCTCAAGATCAAGCGGGGCTCTTTTTTTTGCCGATGCCGCCGAACCGATAAAAATCTGTTCGATGACCGGCTCGGTTTCACGGGCAGTTCTACCGATACACGAATTATCTACCGGCACCGTGCGCCACCCAAGAACGACCTGCCCTTCCTGCACAACGATCTTTTCAAGCGTTTTCTTACAGAATTCGCGCTCCTTGAATTCGGCAGGAAGGAAAATAAGGCCGGTGCCGTACATCCCCTCGTCAGGCAGCGAAATCTTGGCTGCTGCGGCAGCGTGCACGAAAAACTCATGCGGCATCTGCAATAAAATACCCGCGCCGTCCCCGGTCTTAGGATCAGCGCCGGTAGCGCCGCGATGAGCCAAACGGTTCAAAACTTCAAGCCCTTGCTGGACGATCTGATGCGACCTTTTACCTTTTATATTACAGACAAATCCGACCCCACAGGCATCATGCTCAAAACGAGGGTCATATAATCCATATCGGGCAGCTTTTTGACGTGCATCCATGCGTATCCCTATAGCTTAACGAATTTCTTTATACGTATCAGGGTTAATACCGAGCTTCTTTATTTTAGCGCGCATTGTATTCCTGTTGATACCCAAAATCCTGGCAGCCTTAAATTGATTCCCTTCTGTCCGCGCCAACACACGTTCAATGAGGGGTTTTTCTACAATATCCAGGAGAGATTTATATAATACACCTTTTTTTTCGTTGTACAAGGATTTTTCTAATTCGACCACTGCCGCTCTGATCCCTTCCGTACGCGTAACGGCAATGACATTCTCGCCGGATGCATCGGCAGAAACAGTATATCCTGCCTGCGCTAAGATCTGCACAAGCCTCTCTTTTATATCATTTTCTTCGGGGATACGGAGCGTAAGCATAAAAAAATGGGACAACGGCCTTTACAAAATCAACGTTCCAATGAAAAGACCGCTGTCCCTTGTTCTTATTTAATAAATAACATCTCGCGATATTTCGGAAGATCCCAATGCTCGTCCGAGACAACCTTTTCAAGGTCATCGACATGACGACGGATGTGGTCCATAAGCGGCTTGAGCTCTTCAAAATAAAGCTCCGCGCGTTCTTCAGCATCCATATGGGATGCCTTTGCCATCATCTTAGACATCACGCCGGAATTCCTTCTCACGTAGTATATCTTCGTGACGACATCGCTTAAATGCTCTTTGAGGTTATCAAGCGCTGCCTTATCAACTTTGAGGCCTGCCGATTTCTTCAACGCAACCAGATCAGCGAGACTCTCTGCCAATAACTTCTGGTATTCAAAACCAAACGGCACGACACTGGCATTCACCATTTCATTCAACGTATTGGCCTCGATCTCAAGCACTAAATCATACGTATGAACCCAAATGTGATACCGCGCAATAACCTCTTCCTCGGAAAAAACCTTATATTTCGCAAAAAGAGCGATGTTGTCTTTCTTCAAAAACGCCTTCAAGGACTCATACGTAGAAGCAACGTTCGGTAACCCCCGCTTCTTCGCCTCTTTTTGCCATTCTTCAGAATAGTTGTTTCCCTCAAAACGGATCTTCTTGGTGTCTTTAACGATTTCCGAAACCGTCTGCAATACGGCAACATTAAAATCCTTTCCGGTCGCCTGAGCTTTTTTGATCTTGTCGCAAACATAATCAAGGCTCTCGGAAATAATGGTATTAATGACCGTGATCGGGGTCGCGATATTCTGCGATGAGCCAACCGCGCGGAACTCGAACTTGTTACCGGTAAACGCAAACGGCGACGTACGGTTCCTATCGGTCGTATCCTTATTGAATCTCGGTAATTTACCTATACCAAGATCGATAATATCCTTCTTTGATGTCTGTCCCTTTACTCCCTTTTCGATCTGATCAAGGATCGCAGTCAATTGTGCGCCCAAAAAGACGCTGATGATTGCCGGAGGAGCTTCGTTCGCCCCTAGACGATGTTCATTTCCCGCCATCGCAACAGACCCCCTTAAGAGATCGGCATGATAATAAACCGCGCGGAGGACAGCTGCCAGAACAGCCAAAAACTGCAGGTTATCTTCCGGCGTCTCTCCGGGATTCAAAAGGTTATTGCCTTTATCATCCGCCAACGACCAATTCAAATGCTTCCCGCTTCCGTTGATCCCGGCAAACGGTTTTTCATGAAGCAAACAAACAAGGTTATGCCGTAAAGCAACCTTCTTCATGATCTCCATTAAAAGCTGATTATGGTCAGCGGCCAAATTCGACTCCTCAAACATAGGCGCAAACTCATACTGATGCGGAGCTACTTCGTTATGACGGGTAACAACAGGGATTCCTAATTTATATGCCTCTTCGGCAACTTCATACATATAATTAAGGACTCTCTCCTTGATACTTCCAAAATACTGATCTTCAAGCTGCTGTCCTTTCGGGGAAGGAGCGCCTACCAAAGTGCGGCCTGCCATAACAAGGTCCTGACGAAGATTATAATAGTTCTTATCGATCAAGAAATACTCTTGCTCCGGCCCGCAGGTCGAGAATACCTTCTTGACATCCTTATGGCCAAAAAGCTTCAAAAGATTAACCGCTGACTTGTTCAACGCTTCGTCGGAACGTAACAGGGGTAATTTTTTATCAAGCGCTTCCCCGTGATACGAAATAAAGATCGTCGGAATGCAGAGCGTCTTACCAAGCTTAGTCTCAACGATAAATGCCGGGCTTGAAGGATCCCATGCGGTGTATCCGCGCGCTTCAAAGGTAGCGCGAATACCACCCGAAGGAAAACTGGAAGCATCCGGCTCGCCCTGAATAAGCTTATTCCCCGAGAACTTCTCAATGACTTTTCCCGGACCGGTTATGTTTATGAAGCTATCATGCTTTTCCGCGGTCAATCCGGTCATCGGCTGGAACCAATGGGTATAGAACGTCGCGCCCTTAGCGATCGCCCATTCTTTCATGGCATTGGCTATTTCATTAGCCTGCTCTAAAGTAAGGACCTTCCCTTCATTCTGCCACGTTTTAAACGCCTCAAATGTTTCCTTGGAAATAAACTTCTGCATCGTTTCGGCATTAAACGTATTCTCGCCGAAATACGACGATGATTTCCGCGGGGTTTCTATTTTCTCTAAATCAACACTCTTGATATGGAACAAAACGTCCTGACGCACAGCCATAGTACCCTCCTCTTTCATAGACATGTAGTAATCCGTCTTCAACAAAAAAAATGAGACGTCTCCCCTTATGCATAAATTGTAAGGTAAGAACGTCTCTGTTCTACGGTATTGCCCTTTTCCGCACTACAATGTGCTTATAATTTAATCACACATACAAGTAAATAATTACCGGCATTGGTAACATCTTTATTATAAAGAAAAATCCCTTATTGTCAATCACTTTTGCGAACAAATACCAAGCCTTCGAGAAAGAGTCTTCATGACTTGTTCGGCAATAAGCCTATTCCCTTTCGGGGTACCATGACCGAAATCTCCTGCGAACATATCAGAAAAATAAGCTTCATACCCTTCCTGCTCAACCGCCCGGGCAAAAGAAGCCTCATTATCAACGAATATCACGCCTGTCTGGCCTCTAAACGTATCTTTAAGCGGCTCTATATTGCGCAGCGGATATTGCATAGAAATCAGCTGTATACCTGCCTGATCAAGGATAGCCTTTATCTTACGGTAATTTTTTACCGTTAGGGCATTCATATGCTTTAACCGCAATAATTCCGCCTTCTTACGCATATTCTCCGCGTCAAACAAGCGGTCCATTTCACGATATAAAACAGCCATCTCGCCGATAGCTCGGTCATCCCGAGGATTCATCTTAATAGCCTGCCGAAGCACATGTTCTGCTTCGGCATATTTTTTTTCCTGTTTATAAATCCAGGCGAGCTCAAGAAAAACACGATAATTACGGATATTCAGGCTGATCGCCTTCTCAAATGCCGCCGATGCGTGGGTATAATCTTTCCGGCATTTATAGAACCAGCCCAACTCTTTCCATACCAGGCTTATCTGCGGGTATACCTGCGCAGCTTTTTCAAAATGGTCCTGCGCTTTCCGATAATCCTTCTCATGATACATTACCCACCCTAAACCGATAAGCGCCCCGATCTGCAGCGGTTTCACCGCAAGCGCCTTTTCATACATATCTTTTGCTTCCACGAATTTTTCCTGATCTTTATACATATTCCCAAGCACAACATATGCCTCGTCATTGCTGAAACCGACTTCAGCCTCCTGGGCCTTCCCCCCCAGGGTATGGGAACCGCCGCCGGAGGTCCTGCCACGCACCACGATCACCGACTCCGCATTCCCGGGATTGAGCTTCAATACAGTCTGCAATACTTCAAAGGCAAGCCGGTATCTCCCCTGATGATAATAGATTTTCCCTAATCCCAAATACCCTCGATAGTCCTGCGGGGCCAACGCAATCGCTTTCTGAGCTGCGTCTTCGGCAGCAAGCAGGTTTTTTTCTTCGGCACAAAGCATGCTCAGCGCCAAATAAAGCTGACAATTGGAGGGATCCTGCAGTATCAATTGGCGCAGCGCCTGAACCGCAACACTTTCTTGTCGAGTAACCGAAGGTAACGGATCTTTATCGCGACGCACCTCCATATTCGAGATCAATGCCGTTAAAAGCTTATAAACCTTAAAATCGCCCAAAAGCTTATCAGAGAAAGTATCTTCTTCGTCATCCTCAAAGACATACTCGGCATTATCATTGATCCCTATCATCGCAATGACGATATTCGGCTTATACATCGCAATAGTAGCCTCAAGATCGGCAAGAATACCCGAAGTCGTGATGCCGCAAACCCCTTTATTAAAAACACTGCAGCGGTTCTTGCCGCATTGTTGACGTAATAAATCCTGCAACAACGACGGATATGACTGATCCCCTCCCAAAGCAGTAGTCGATTCTCCGATACATACGATGCGGCAGGCTGCATTCTTAGAAAAATTATATCTGTTTTGCTGCTCCTGCCTAAAGGTGAAAATCACCCCCGCAATGCGCATACCAAGCTCAAGCAGCAATAAAAAAACACAGATACTCCCCCCGATAAGCGCGAGTTTATACCGCAAAGGAGTCACTATCTTTTGTTTATTTCTTTTCATAGAAGGAAAACCCGTGCCTCATTCTTTATCTTCTAAACCAAACACACTTTGTTTCAATATAAATTTTATTGACGCATAAAACGCATGATCGCATCCGCGACATGCTCCGCCAATAGGCGATTGCCCTTTTTCGTGCAATGCCCGAAATCACCGGCAAAAGCATCCGTAAAATATGCGCTAAATCCATCCCGGCCTACCGCGTCCTTAAAAATCTGTTCATTATCCACAAAAACAATCGACGGGTCGTTATGCACTATTTTTTTAATGCATTAATATTTCTCATGGGATACTGCACGCACAGCAGGGGGATCCCCCGCTTTGCCAATTCCACGCGAAGCACTTGAAAATTCTTTTCGGTCATATCCCTAACTCTGAGCCCCTGCCAATATTCGACGCTCGCCGCATAACGTGCGGCTTCCTGACGCCGCCCCGCTTCTTTATAGAGTAACGCCAACTCAGCATGCGGGCGAACTCCCTGCCGTTTAAAGGAAATAACTTTTTTTAAAACCCGCTCCGCATCGTCGAAATTTCCCACGCTCCGATAGCACCATGCCAATTCAAGATATAACGGAGCGTACGTATTCCCCATATCTATGGATTTTTCCAAATACGGGATAGCATCGGCATATTTCCCCTGCCTACCGTAAAACCATCCCAGATCCTGATACGCAACCGGATCATCGGGATA
>CAZJJL010000023.1:11553-11769 GCA_964546325.1 uncultured Planctomycetales bacterium
CAATGATATTCCGGAATGTTTTCTCGGCCTCTTGATCGCGCTTCAACGAAATGAAAATCCTGGCTACTCCCCGTAACGCAAACCTATCCACCGGATTTTTCTCCAATACGTTCATATACTGGGTACGCGCTTCGGAAAACCTGCCTTCATTCTGGTATATCCCCCCTAATCCGATATGGGCTTTTTCGTTCTCAAAAGATACCACAATACATTTTG
>CAZJJL010000023.1:11779-15314 GCA_964546325.1 uncultured Planctomycetales bacterium
AGATCAAACTATAACTACGCATGGATAATATTTATACTCCTCGGCTTTTTTGTAATTACCGTCGAAATCAAGGAACGTGGCCAATAACAAATATCCCCGGTAATCCTCCGGCTGCAGCCGAATGGCACGTTCAAGGATTTTGCGGGCGACATCATATTCATTCCGGGCCCGGAATACAAGGCTGGTTATCAGTAAAAGACGGTAATTATCGGGGTCTTTTTTTAGCTCAAGGCGTAACTGAGCCCAGGCATCATCGTAGACATCCGGCACAGCAGCAGGAAGGTCCAACTGCCAAGATGAAAAAATCCTCTGCTCTTCTTGCCGTTTTCGCCAAGAGTCGCGCAACCATACCGCAACTTTATATAACCGGCACTGTTTTACAAAACGGACGAATTGGTTAGCTACCGCAGGCTTATCCGAAAAAGTAACGGCGTCATTAACGCCCATCATTGCCACTACCAAATGAGGCTTATAGTGATCAAGGTTATCCGGCAACCTCGAAATAATAACCGACGTGTTAGCCCCAAATATCCCCTTATTGATAACGCTCACCCGCGTATCCTTAAGCCTCTCGTTAAGGATCTTCTCCATTTGCGCCGGATAGGAATCGTTGCCGCCCAGAGCAGTCGTCGATTCGCCGATACAAAGAATACGGTAAACGCTTGCTTTTTTGACCGATTCGGCATTGCGCTTTTCTTGCAAAAAAACAACAGCCGAACCGATAAGGCGCATACTCGCTTCAATAAAAACCAAGGAGAGAAATATCCCCAGCGCAATCAAAGCGATCTTCTGAAAAAACGGAACATACGGGCGCTGTTTCATATATCATCATTATACCACACGAATGCAAATAAAAAGGGCGTTCTTCCAATAGAACGCCCTTAAAACCTTCCCCAAGACACCCTTTAACCTATAGCAACAGACCCCTTTTCTCCCGTACGAATGCGAATGCAATCTTCAAGAGGCACAATGAATATTTTCCCGTCACCGGTCTCGCCTGTCTTTGCGCCTCGCGTAATCGCCTTCACCGTCGGCTCCACATACGTATCGTTCACCGCTATCTCGAGCCTGATCTTTCGCAATAAATTACCCGTCTCCTTAGCGCCTCGGTATACTTCCGTTACCCCTTTCTGCCTGCCATGCCCGAGCACTTCACTGACCGTGATCAAGTTCACGCCCGCCTTATACAATTCTTCTTTCACATCTTCCAACTTATACGGCTGAATTATCGCTATCACAAGTTTCATTGCAAAACCTCCTATTCCAGCACCGTATATGCGCGTTCACGATGCTGCGTTAAATCAAGTCCGATCAATTCTTCTTTCTCATTGACGCGCACCCGCATAAACAAGTCGACTAATTTATAGAGAACGAACGAAACAACCACGGTATAGGCAAATACAACCCCTACCGCAAAAAGCTGAATAAAGAATTGCTTCGGATTACCGTAGAAAAGCCCGTTTGCTCCTCCGGGATTAACGGCAGTCGTAGCAAAAAGCCCTGCCATAAGCGTACCGATGATCCCGCCAACTCCATGTACGCCAAATGCGTCAAGCGAATCATCATATCCGAGCTTTGGTTTGATGACCCCAACGGCAATATAACAAATAACGCTCGCTACGATACCGATAATAATAGCAGAAAGCACCGTTACATACCCGGAAGCGGGAGTAACCGTAGCTAGCCCTGCGATCGTTCCCGTTAATGTTCCGAAAATCGTCGGTTTTCCATTACGTATCCACTCAAGGATTGCCCACGTAATACCTGCCGCGGCAGCAGCGGTATTCGTCGTCATAAAAGCGTTACACGCAACGCTATTGGCCCCTAAAGCGCTTCCTGCATTAAACCCGAACCAGCCAAACCACAAAAGCGCGGTGCCCGTTGCGACAAACGGCAGATTATGAGGGGCAGGTGTATTATGCTCAAGATTCTTACGTTTTCCTATGACCAAAGCGGCGACAAGAGACGCGATACCCGCAGTCGTATGAACGACGATGCCGCCGGCAAAATCCAAAACTCCCAGATTCTTAAGCCATCCGCCGCTTCCCCATACCCAATGGCAAACCGGATCATAGACGAGAGTCGCCCATAAAATACTAAAAACCAAAAATGCCGAGAATTTCATGCGTTCGGCAAACGCGCCGATAATAAGCGCGGGGGTGATAACCGCAAACATCATCTGAAACGCTATAAACGCATGGTGGGGTATCGTCGCGGCATAGACGGGATTGGGCTCCATACCAATACCGCGCAATCCAAACCAATTAAGGCCGCCGGTAAATCCATCCGAAGGAGAGAACGATAAACTATACCCGAAAAGCACCCAATGGATACTCAGCGCACATAAGAGAATAAAACATTGCATAAGTACGCCAAGGACATTCTTCTTACGCACCATACCGCCATAGAAAAGCGCTAAGCCCGGGGTCATCAACATCACCAACGCCGTCGACAATAGAACAAACGCGGTATCTCCAGAATTAATCATCGTTTTTCTCCCTTAATTATATACCCTTTATTGAGGAAGCAATTTCTTCCGCACTCCAGGATAATCCCCGCCAACCGATCGATACAATCAACACAATCATCTAAAAACACAGGCTCACATTGTACGTCACAGAGGCTTCGTATAATATCTGCTCATTAAAAAAGACGTTCTAATCTATGCGGATACAATCATAGATAAGAACGCCTTCGTTCCGGGCACTTCGTGCCCGATTAAGCACAACAATGTGCTTAATGCATAATCATTATTCCTACAAGTAAAACGGGAGTATTTTTGGTAACAAAAAATACCGCGCCATACCCGCTCATATGAGCAGGCACAGCGCGGCAGCCTACAAGACAACCCGAAAAATTACCCTATTGCAGGAGAACCTTTTTCATTCGTGCGAATACGTATACATTCTTCCAGAGGTAGGATAAAGATCTTTCCGTCTCCGGTTTCGCCGGTTTTAGCCCCCCGGGTAATTGCCTTAACCGTCGGCTCAACGTAATTATCGTTGACCGCGATCTCAAGCCTAACCTTGCGCAAGAGATTCCCGGTCTCTTTCGCGCCGCGGTACACCTCGGTAACTCCCTTCTGCCTACCGTGGCCAAGAACTTCGCTGACGGTTATCAGATTGACGTCCGCTTTGTACAACTCTTCCTTTACGTCTTCCAGCTTATACGGCTGAATTATTGCTATCACCAGTTTCATATGAACCTCCTGAGCACTTATATTAAATCAACCAAACAAATCCCCTATTCAATCATTGTATACGCGCGCTCATGATGCTGAGTTAAATCCAGCCCCATAAGTTCTTCCTTTTCGCCAACACGCATACCCATCAGAAGATCGATCGCTTTATAAATCACGAAAGTCACCACGAACGAATACAGAACCGTTACGGCGACTGCCGCCAACTGGATCAGCAGTTGTTGCGGGTTACCAAAGAAAAGACCGTCAGCTCCCGCAGGATTGACCGCTTTCGAAGCGAAAAGCCCGGTTGCAAGCGCTCCCCAAATACCGCCGATACAATGTACTCCGAACGCG
>CAZJJL010000023.1:15324-16677 GCA_964546325.1 uncultured Planctomycetales bacterium
TCTAGCGAATCATCGTAACCGAGTTTCGGTTTGACCACGGTAACAGCAATAAAGCAAAAAACGCTCACCATCATACCGATGATCACCGCAGGCACCACGCTCACGAACCCTGCTGCCGGAGTAATAGCGACCAAACCGGCAACAGCCCCGGATGCCGTACCAAACATCGTCGGTTTGCCATTCTTGAACCACTCGATCAACGCCCAGCTCAAACCGGCCGCAGCTGCCGCGGTATTGGTAACAACAAACGCGTTCACCGCAAGGCCATTCGCAGCCAACGAAGATCCCGCGTTAAAGCCGAACCATCCGAACCATAAAAGAGCCGTACCTAAAACAATGAACGGCAAATTATGCGGAGGCGGCGTATTATGCTCAAGATTCTTACGTTTACCGATAACCAAGGCGGTAACCAACGCTGCGATACCCGCATTAATATGCACGACGGTACCGCCGGCAAAATCAAGCGCTCCTAACTTACGCAAGAACCCGCCGATACCCCACACCCAGTGGCAAACCGGAGCATATACCAACGTTGCCCATAACAGGATAAACACCAAAAAGGAGGAAAATTTCATCCTCTCCGCAAACGCGCCGATGATCAACGCAGGCGTAATGATCGCAAACATCGCCTGAAAGATCATAAACGCCTGATGCGGGATCGTGCCGCTATAATCAGCGTATGGTTCTAATCCTACACCGTTTAACCCAAGCCATTGAAGCCCTCCCCAAAATCCATCTCCCGGGGCAAACGATAAACTATACCCGAATAAAACCCATTGAACGCTGATAACACAAAGGATAATAAAACATTGCATCAGGATACCGAGGATGTTTTTCCTGCGAACCATGCCTCCGTAAAAGAATGCCAAACCCGGGGTCATCAGCATAACCAGCGCCGAACATATCAATACCCACGCGGTGTCCCCTGCGCTTATAGCCGATGCAGCAGCTTCCTGCGCAAAACACGGAACGCTTAATCCCAAAACCCCTGTCAACGCGAGCAGCGCGCCAAACAGTACATATTTCATGCTCTTCATATTTTCCTCCTTTGTATGTGCGTTTAAAATACATAACTCATATACACACCGCTATAAACCCTATTTTTCTGGTTACCATTGTATGTATCTCTCAAATTACCCCACGGCACTGCGTAGCTGACGTTTGGTTTAATCGAAAGACTTTTTGTTAAAGGCACGGTCACGCAGACAGTCATACCGAAATCGCCGCCTGTACCGCGAAAATACAATTTATTATTTGTACCTACGTGCCCGATTAGTTCAAGACTGCACGATACATTCTTAACGGTAAACGGCATACTATATGCCGCATTAAGGACAAGATAGCTTCCCTCAC
>CAZJJL010000024.1:0-15211 GCA_964546325.1 uncultured Planctomycetales bacterium
GAGGTTGTGATGAAACGGCTTGTGTTATGTGTTGTCTGCGGTTTATTTTGTTTTATTTTTGCGGGATGCCATAAACAATCATCTGAACAGAAAATTGTTCCGCACGGTTACATGCATGATGCTGATCTTGGCACATGGGATTTTGGGAATATCCAGGAAGGCAAAAGTTATTCGCATGCGTTCGCGTTCCGTAATGGGACGGATAAGCCTTTGACCATAAAGGATGTAAGTACTTCATGCGGATGTACCGTTTCGACGGTAAAGAAGAAAAAGCTTGCTCCGGGAGAAGAGACGGAGATCGGGGTGACTTTTGACAGCACCGGTTATGAAGGAGAGGTCCTTCAGTTTATTTATGTGCGTACGGATAATCTTGACAAACCGGTAACCCGGTTTATAATAAAAGCATTCGTAGTCCGATCGTAACGGATGTTGTGCCGTTGGTGTTAGGGGCGGCGCGCGTCCGTTATTGAACAATAGGAGGGTGGTATGTTTTTTCTTCAGGTCAGGTTATGGCTGTTGATGTCGTTGTTGTTTGGCATCGTATATGCGGTTGTTGTGGTTATCGGCAGGTCTTTTTTGCATTTCGGCGACTTTTATTTCTATTTTCTTATTTCGATCGTTATGATGATCGTTCAGTATGCGATCGGGCCCAAGATCGTTGAATGGAGCATGCAGGTAAAATATGTTACCCGACAGCAATATCCGCGCGTTTTCCAAATGGTGGAAAGTATGTGCGTGAAAGCGCAGATACCGATGCCTAAGATCGGAATTTCGCCGATTGCTGTGCCTAATGCCTTTGCATTCGGCCGCAGCCTTCGGGACGGACGTGTTTGTCTGACGCAAGGGATTATGCGTTTACTCAGCGACGATGAATTAAAGGCCGTGCTTGGGCATGAATTGAGCCATTTGAAGAACCGGGATGTTCTTACGATCACTGTTTTGTCTGTTATACCTATGATTTTGTACCGGTTGGCATGGCATTTTCTTTTTTTCGGCAGAAGCAGGGACCGTGGCGCTAACACTGTTTTGCTTGGGGTAGCGGCGTTCCTGTTTTATTTTATTACCAATTTATTAGTATTGTATGCTTCGCGGATCCGGGAGTATTTTGCCGACCGCGGTTCGGTTGCTTTGGGCAATAATCCGCATACGTTGGCTACAAGCCTGTATAAACTTGTATATGGCTCCGCTCGGATGGATAAGGGTTCTCTGAAGCAGGTTGAGGGATTTAAGGCGTTTTTTGTGAATGATCCTTCGCATGCCTTGTCTGAGATACAGGATTTAAGGCAGCTTGATTTGGATCGAAACGGGACTATCGATGTTTCTGAATTGCAGGCATTGCGTAAGAAGACGATACGGCTTGGATTAGGTGATAGGATGATGGAGCTTCTCAGCACTCATCCGAACATGCTTAAAAGAATTAAGAGTTTGACCGATCTCCAGGTTGGTGCCGCATAATATAATTTATAAGTACTTGCAGTATATATAGTTAAATTCCAGAAATATCGCCTTGACAACCCCGTGTGTGTACCGTATACTTTTTACACTTGGGGGGAATGTTGCAAGCGACAGTACGCTTGAAACTCGATCAACGTAGGGGGTACGTTTGAGGGCAAGAGCGATAACTGGAGTTAATTATTTATTTGGCCGTATTTTCCGAGATTATGCTTTTTTCCGGAAGATCCGGTCATTTTTATTGATTAAGGACCGCATATGATGGTAGCCAAGGATATTCGCACTGACGATATTATCAACGGTCTTGGCGCAGGTATTTCGGTAATTGATAAGAATATGCGAGTTGTTTGGGTGAATCATCTGCAGGCTGAGTGGTTCGGTAAAGCTGAAAATCTTTGCGGTAAACATTGTTATGAGGCCTACAAATCAGCGCGGTTGATCTGCAAGAAATGTCCTACCGTAAAAGTTTTTAAAACAGGAAAACCGCATAGCGGCGTCATGGTAGTCCGGGCAAAAGAAGGGCAGTTCAGGCATTATTTTTTGGCTGTGAGCCCGATATGTAATAAGGATGGCGACGTGGTCTTTGCGGTTGAGCTGGTACAGGATATTTCTGACCGTATCAACCGGCAGCGCCAGACTCGCCTTGCTTCGGGAAAATTAAAGCGCATGCTTTCGCATTTTTCCCGGGTCAATAAACGGCTGCACTCAAATATGCGCAAACTTAAAGGTATAGCCGTTCACATGAGCGCGTTTAAATCAAAGTTGCAAAAAAAGTACCATAAAAAGATAAATGAGCTTGGGCAGATCAAGACTGAACTCGAAAACATCTTTAAAGTAAATCATGCGGTCAGTTCGACTATAGATTCGCGAAAAGTCTCTTCGCTGATTACCCGTCAAACCTGTGAGCTTATGCGAGCCGATGGCTGCATCTTCCGCCATTTGGATGTGCATAGCAAGAATCTGGTTATTCAGGCAAGTTTCGGTATGAGCGAAGATATGTTGAAAGAGACATTTGTAGTGAAGATCTCCGATTCTTTAAGCGGCAAAGTCGCGGTGACTAAAAAACCGTTATGGATCGGTAACGTTTCTGCTACTCCGCGACTCTTTCGTCATCCGGACATCTTGAAGCAGGAGGGCTTTACTTCGATTTTATATATGCCGGTTGTATTTCGCAACGAGACATTGGGGGTTCTATGCATTTATTCCCGTAAAGAGCGTAAATTCAGCAATGATGAAATGGAAGTGTTGAAGATCTTCGCTTCGCAGGTCGGCATGGCTATGCATGAGTCCCGTAATTATGAGAATGTGTATATGAATTATTTCAATACCATTCATGCGCTTATGCTTGCTATGGAAGCGCGCGATGCCTACACGCGCGGGCATACGGAGCGGGTCACTAAATACGCTATGCAGTTGGCGCGCATGCTGAAATTATCGAGGGAGGATGTTGAGATCTTACGATATGCAAGCGAGGTCCATGATGTCGGCAAGATCGGTATCCCTGAGTTTATTCTGAATAAACCGGGGAAGCTGAGGCCGTCGGAACGCTCCATTATCGAATTGCATCCGGTTAAAGGGGCGCAGATGTTAGAACCGCTGGATTTTCTTAAGAATGCCATACCTGTTGTGCGGCATCATCATGAGCGGTATGACGGCAACGGGTATCCGGATAAACTCGCACGAGACAAGATCCCTATTCTTTCCCGCATCATTGCCTGTGCCGACGCGTATGATGCGATGACCAGCGAGCGTAGTTATCGTAAACGCAAGCTTTCTACCGAAGAAGCGCTTCAGGAAATAAAGAATAACGCAGGTTCACAATTCGATCCACATATCGCCAGCCTTTTTGTAAAAGCCATAAAGTTCCAAAATCTCTCCAAAAATTAGTCGTGCGTCGTGAGTATTGTGTATTGTGTTTTAAGTTCCGCCGGAGGCGGGTTATTACGTTTAACACAATACGCTATACCCAATACGCAGTACGAATAGGCGTACAATTTGTGCACGACTAATCTTATGACGTTTCTTGCCTTCCGCAAGCAGAGCGGCTTCCCACGAAGACAAAACTCTTTTATTAAGACTGACGTCCCTTTGAGCGTCAGCGAGAAGGGTCGTCCTGCTCAAAATCAGCCCAAGACACTTCCTGCATAGTATTATTTAGCTTAGTATGTGCATTTAAAATAACTAGAATAATCTTTTTTATTTAGGTTTTAAGCCATAAGCTATCGACTATTGGCCCGGGTATATTTGTTTCAAAAACCGATTGCCTTTCTCTCATTCTTTATATATAATAGAAGAACTATGGAAATTCATGAGATTCGCGCACAAAGGGAAAACAAGCTCAAGTCTTTGCGGGACAAAGGAATAGATGCGTTTAGCGCGCCTAGCCCGGACCGTCTGCCTATAGAGGAGGTTACCAAAGATTTTAAGGAAGGCAGCCGGACAACTGTTTCGGGCAGGGTTATGGCAAAGCGCTCGCATGGGAAGGTTACGTTTGTTGATCTGCGGGACTCGACAGGACGGATCCAGTTGTATGTAAAAGCCGATCATATAGGCCTTGAAGCGGCAGCCGCTTTTCAGGAAATAGATATCGGTGATTTTTTGACCGCTTCCGGCGAACTTTTTAAAACGCATACAGGCGAACCGACGATGAAACTGGAAAAGTTCTCCATTCTATCAAAGTCGTTGATGCCGTTACCGGAGAAATGGCATGGTTTAAAAGACGTTGAACTGCGGTATCGGCAGCGATATTTGGATCTGATCTCTAACGAAGAAGTTAAAGCTGTTTTTAAACAGCGTTCGGCCATTATCCGTTCGATCCGTTCATATCTTGACGGGCTCGGCTATCTGGAAGTCGAGACTCCTATGATGCATGATATCCCGGGAGGTGCTGCGGGCAGGCCTTTTAAGACGCATCATAACGCTTTTGACAGAGGGTTGTATATGCGTATCGCCCCGGAATTGTATCTTAAGAGACTTATCGTAGGGGGGCTTGATAGGGTCTATGAAATAAACCGTAGTTTCCGTAACGAGGGTATCTCGACAAGGCATAATCCCGAGTTCACCATGTTGGAGGCCTATTGCGCGTATTCCAATTTTGAAGGGATGATGGATCTTGCCGAGGAGTTGATCATAAACGCTGCGCAGGCTGCGCGCGGTTCGACCGAGATTGTGTATCAGGGCAAGGCCATTTCATTGGCTCGCCCCTGGAAGAGGGTTTCTTTTGCGCAATTAGTATACGACAAATTCGGGATCGAGCCTTCCGATGAGCCGGAGGTCATGCTGCAAAAATTGCATGCAAAACATGTAGCCCAAGAATCTACCCGATTAAGCCGTACGCAGGTGACCAAAGTGATCGAAGATATCCTCGAGGAAGAGATCGGCGCCAATCCGACGTTTGTTACCGATTATTTTACCAGTATGTCGCCTCTTGCGAAAACGCGCAAAGATAACCCGCTTATTTCGGAGCGCTTTGAATTGTATATAGCCGGTTTTGAGGTCGGCAATGCGTATTCCGAGTTGAACGATCCTCTTGAGCAAAAGAGGCGTTTTGCAGAAGAGATCAAAGATATGGCGACCGATGAAAAGAAGTCTCTGGATGAGGATTATTGCCTTGCCTTGGAGCATGGGATGCCTGCAACGGGCGGGCTTGGTATCGGCGTTGACCGGTTGGTCATGATACTGACCGATCAGCCTTCTATTCGCGATGTTATTTTATTCCCGCTTCTGAAACCTGTTGAAGAACACCATGAAAGCTGAACTATTCATCGCCTGGCGATATTTATGCACGAAGCGGAAAGAGAAATTCATATCGCTTATCAGCCTGATATCCGTTTTAGGGATCGGCATCGGTGTTATGGCGTTGATCGTAGTCCTTGCGGTCATGACCGGCTTTGATAAGGACCTTCATGAAAAAATGGTGGGGAATTATTCGGATATCATTATTTCCGCCGATAAACCGATAGGGGACACTGAAGAAAATCCTGATTTTGAGAATATTCTTCGGCGCATAGGTCCGAATCCTCATGTCAAAGGAATAAGCCCGTATATTCAAGGGCAGATCCTTATCCGGGAAGGGAACCGTTTTTTTGCGGTTGGTTTACGCGGTGTTAATCCTTTGACCGAGCCGCAGGTTACGAAGATCAACCAGTATTTGGTCCGCGGCAGTCTTGCGGATTTGGGATTGAATCAGGTTTTGATAGGCAGGGAACTCGCGTCGTTTTTGGGCGCGCGTGTCGGTAGCGAATTGACATTCTTTTCTCCGACCGGAAAACAGCATTCTCTGAAGGTGGCCGGCATTTTTACTTCAGGGATGTACGATTATGACGCGAATCTGGTTTTGACCACCATAGAGACTGCTCAGGCGATATACGGGATGGAGGGAAGTTATAGCGCCGTTGCCGTCAAGCTTGATAATATATATCTGGCGCGGGAGATCAAAAAAGAGTTGGGGGCTGATCTGGGATGGAATTATTACGTCAAGACCTGGATGGAGATAAACCCGAACTTTTTTGCTGCCCTTAAACTTGAAAAATTGACCATGTTCGTTATTTTAACGCTTATTGTCTTGGTCGCTTCGTTCAATATCGTCAGCACGTTGATCGTGCTTGTTGTTGATAAAACTAAAGATATCGGGGTGTTAAAGGCGATTGGGATGACCGCTTCTTCGGTGCGCAAGATATTCATCATTGAAGGCCTTGCGATCGGTATTTTAGGGATCGGCATGGGGGTTTTCGGCGGCGTAGGTTTGTGCGCATTGTTAAAGAAGTATCAGTTCATAAAGTTGCCTCAGGATGTTTATTATATCGATCGTTTGCCGGTTTCCATCGCATTATGGCCGGATGTTGCGTTTATTGTCATGGCTGCGTTGTTGATCGCGTTGATAGCGACCATTTATCCTGCGATAAAAGCAAGCCGGTTACATCCGGTTGAGGCGTTGCGCTATGATTAATCGTGTCAGGCGGCGGAAGATCGTTTTCATGAGCGCGAAGGATTTTGATACCTATGCTTGAAGCCAAAGGGATTCAGAAGATCTATAAGAGCGGCAAGCATCCTTTACCGATATTAAAGGGCGTTGATGTGCATATCGAAAAAGGCGCTTTTGTTGCGGTTGTCGGTCCTTCCGGGGCAGGCAAGTCGACGCTTTTACATATTGTCGGAGGGCTTGATGAGCCGACGCATGGCCACGTGTTTTTTGAAAAGCATGATATCTACAGGCTTTCCGATAGCGCGCGCGCGGGGATCCGCAATACGCGCATAGGTTTTGTTTTTCAGTTCTATCATTTGCTGCCTGAATTTACGGTTTTTGAGAATACGATCATGCCCGCGCTTATCGGTACGCGGAATATGCGGGTTTCGGGAGCTGTGATGCGCCAGCGTGCGCGCGAACTTTTGACAACGGTTGGTCTTGAGAAACGCATGCATCATTTTCCGTCCCAGTTGTCGGGCGGTGAGCAGCAGCGGGTTGCCATCGTGCGGGCGCTTATGAATGAGCCTGCGTTGTTGCTTTGTGACGAGCCGACGGGTAATCTTGATTCGCGCACCGGCGGCGAGATCGTTGCGTTGTTAAAAACGCTTATTCGCCAGCGTTCCATGGCGTGTTTTGTGGTGACGCACAATGAGGAAATAGCGCGTCAGGCAGATCGCCTGTATCATTTGCGGGATGGGTTGATTGTTCATTGATCGGTTTACGGTGTTCGGTTAACGGTTATCGGCGTGTGATTGAAGTGTGTCTTTGCCGTTAACCGATAACCTTCGACCGGGAACTGAATTTCATAACCAAGGAGTATTGCATGAAAATCTATATTAACGGTAAATTCTATGAAAAAGAGAATGCCAAAATTTCGGTGTTCGATCACGGGCTTTTGTACGGGGACGGCGTTTTTGAAGGGATCCGCGCATATAACAGTCTTGTCTTCAAATTAAAGGAACATATCGTGCGCCTTTATGAGTCGGCACATACCATTATGCTGCAGATCCCCATGACGCAAGAACAGTTGATCAAAGCCGTGGTAAGCACCTTAAAGGAAAATAAGCTGAAGGATGCCTATATCCGTTTAGTGGTGACTCGCGGCGAAGGGGACCTTGGATTGGACCCTCGTAAATGCACGGTGGGAGCGACCGTTATCATTATCGCGGATAATATTAAGCTGTATCCGGAAAAATTCTATAAAGAAGGGCTTTCGATCATAACGGTCCCGACCGTGCGTAATCTTCCCGAAGCTTTGAATCCGCAGATCAAGTCCCTTAACTATCTGAATAATATCTTGGCTAAGATCGAAGCCGTAAATGTCGGGTATGAAGAAGCGATCATGCTCAATGCGATGGGTTTTGTTTCGGAATGCACGGGAGATAATATTTTTGTCATAAAAGACGGACAGATCTATACTCCTCCGCAATGCATGGGAACGTTGCGCGGGATTACCCGTGATGCGGTGATTGAGATCGCGAAAAAGAATACAATACCGGTGCATGAGCACGTGATGACAAGGCATGAGATCTTTAATTCCGACGAGTGTTTTTTGACCGGGACTGCCGCTGAGATCGTGCCGGTTGTGAAGGTTGACGGAAGGCATATCGGCAGCGGTAAACCGGGGCCGATAACGTTAAAACTATTGAAGCATTTTAAGACATTGACTAAGACCGCTGGTATTAAGTATTAAGATTCGTATTGTAGCCGTACGTCTATAGACTCTTGATCACGGCTGTAATGGAGGTTACATCATGATATGCGATTCATGCAAGAAAAAGGCGGCGACGGTACATTTGACGGAGATCATCGATGATCAAATGACCGAGTTGCATTTGTGCGAGGACTGCGCGCGTGCGAAGAGTTCTCAGATGGAGCAGCAATTCGGGTTAAGCGATTTGCTGGGAGGCCTCGCAGAGTTCCATCCTAAGCCTACCGCTTCGTCAACGACACCGCCGGCAGAGGTAGTCCCCGCGATCAAATGTTCGCGTTGCGGGGCATCGTTCGAGGATTTTAAAAAGGTCGGACGTTTGGGTTGTTCCGAATGTTACGAGGTATTCAAAAAGTATCTCGGGCCTTTGTTGAAACGGATACATGGCTCGAACATCCATTTCGGAAAATCGCCGATAAAAATGGAGAAGACTACTTCGAAGAAGAAAGTTGACGTGCAGGAGTTGCGTCTTAAATTACAGAAAGCGATCGAAATAGAAGCGTTCGAAGAGGCTGCGCGTTTGCGGGACCAGATTAAGCAGCTCGAGCACCGGCCTGAGCATAAGCAGGATGAAGGGGGTGCTCATGCAGGTTAATGATCTCTTGTATCATACGAGCGAGTGGCTGCGGGGGACCGGTCCGAATTCTGACATTGTGATCTCAAGCCGCATCAGGCTCGCGCGCAATTTTGACACGATCCCGTTCCCCCATTGGGCGAACAAAAAGCAGGGAGAGGAACAGCGGGGATCGATTCCTTGAAAAATGCGACGCTTTTTAAGCTCGCGGAGCTTGATAGCGTCGACAAGCAATTTCTCGTCGAGAGGCATCTTATGTCGTTGGAACATGCTCAGCGAAAGAATTCCAAGGCGGTGATCTTTGACCGCGATGAGATCGTCTCGATCATGGTCAATGAAGAGGACCATATCCGGATGCAGGTTATGCAATCGGGTTTTAATTTGTACGAAGCCTGGAATCTTATTAACGCGCTTGATGATGCGTTTGCCAAAGACCTCCCCTTCGCGTTTTCGACCGAGTGGGGGTATTTGACCGCGTGTCCGACGAATACCGGCACCGGGATGCGCGGCTCGGTCATGCTGCATTTGCCGGCTCTGGTAATGACCAGGCAGATCAATCGCGTTCTGGCCGCGATCGCAAAGTTAAGTTTTACGACCCGCGGTTTATACGGCGAAGGTACGCAGGCAAGCGGGAATTTCTTCCAGATCTCGAATCAAGTCTCGTTGGGCCATACGGAAGAAGAGATCATTGAGAATATTAACGGGCTCATCCGGCAGATCATTGAACAAGAGTTGCAGGCCCGAGAGATGATGCTTGCCAAAGAGCGGGAGGTTCTTGAAGACAGGATCAACCGCAGTTACGGGATATTAAAAAGCGCCCGCATTATTTCGAGCCAGGAAACCATTGAATTATTGTCCATGGTGCGTCTCGGGTGCGATTTAGGGATGATAAAGGATATCGACCGCCGGACATTGAATGAATTATTCATTCTGACACAGCCGTCGCATTTACAGAAACTTGAAAATAAGAAGCTGATCTCGAAGGATCGCGATGTTAAGCGGGCCGAGATCATCAGAGAGAAGTTAAAATTATAGAATACCGGTATCCGGTGATCGGTTTTCGGTTAGCAACGTTTGAGTGTTAATCGTAAACCGCCAACCGCTAACCGAACGCCGAAAGTGGAGGAAGTATGTTTAATCGTTTTACGGAAAGAGCACGAAAGGTCATTATTTTAGCGAAAGAAGAAGCGCGCCGTTTTAATCATGATTATATCGGTACCGAGCATATTTTATTGGGGCTCGTGCGTGAAGGGGAAGGTGTGGCTGCGGCAGTTTTGCAGAAGATCGGCGTTTCCCTTGAGAATATCAGGCTTGAAGTGGAAAAGCTCGTGCAGCCAGGTCCGACGACGCAGATCATAGGTGATATTCCTTTTACGCCGCGCGCGAAAAAAGCGCTTGAGTTGGCGGCGGAAGAAGCCCGCTCTTTGGGTCATAATTATATAGGGACAGAGCATTTATTATTAGGGTTGATCCGGGAAGGCGAAGGGGTTGCATCGCAAGTGCTTTTGAACCTTAACCTCGACCTGAACGGAGTTCGCAATGAGGTGATGGAACTTTTGGGTTCATCGACACCCGGGTTTGGCCAACAGCAAGCAAGTAAAACTAAAACCCCCGCGCTTGATGCTTTCGGGAGGGATTTAACGCTGCTTGCGAAAGAGAATAAGCTTGATCCGGTCATTGATCGAAAGGCAGAGATCGAGCGCGTTATTCAGATATTGAGCCGCCGGACGAAGAACAATCCCGTTTTATTGGGCGAAGCGGGCGTTGGTAAGACTGCTATCGTCGAAGGCATGGCGCAATTGATCGTGCAAGGCAATGTTCCGGAGGTTTTGCGCAATAAACGGATCATTGTTCTGGATCTTGCATTGATGGTTGCGGGCACAAAATACCGCGGTCAGTTTGAAGAGCGCATTAAAGCCGTCATGGAAGAGATCAAAAGGTCTCAGGATGTTATTATTTTCGTCGATGAGTTGCATACGCTTGTCGGCGCGGGCGCTGCCGAAGGCGCTATCGACGCATCTAATATCTTGAAGCCGTCATTATCGCGCGGAGAGATCCAGTGTATCGGTGCCACAACGCTTGATGAATACCGCAAACATATAGAAAAAGACGCGGCGTTAGAGCGGCGTTTCCAAACAATTATGGTTGAGCCTCCGTCGGTAGGCCAGACCGTTGAGATATTGAAGGGATTGCGTGAGAAATATGAGGCGCACCATCGGGTTGTTTTTAAGGATGAATCTCTTGAAGCGGCGGCAAAACTTTCTGATCGGTATATTACGGGCCGTTTCCTTCCGGAAAAAGCGACCGATCTTATTTATGAAGCAGGTTCGCGCGCTCGTTTGAATGTTTTGATCATCCCCCCCGAGATCAAGCAGTTTGAAGGTCGTGTCGAGGGGTTGCGTAAAGAAAAAGAAGCTTTTATCAAAAGTCAGGATTTTGAGAAAGCTGCGGCGTTGCGCGATCAGGAACGTCTTGCGCGTCAGGAGCTCGAGCGTTTGAATAAGGAGTGGAATGAGACAAAAGATAAGACCCGTCCTGAAATTGGTGAAGAGGAGATCGCCCGCATTGTTGCTCAGGTGACCGGTATTCCGATAATCCGCCTTGAGCAGAAAGAAAGCGAGAAGCTCTTGCGTATCGAAGAAGAGCTGCATAAACGCGTTGTCGGTCAGGATGAAGCGATCAGCGCTATTGCGCGCGCGGTACGCAGGTCACGCGCGGGGATTAAAGATCCGAGACGGCCGATCGGTTCATTTGTTTTCTTAGGGCCCACGGGTGTCGGTAAGACGCTGTTAGCGCGGGCACTCGCTGAGTTTATGTTCGGCGATGAAGATGCGTTGGTACAAATAGATATGTCGGAGTATATGGAGAAATTCAATGTTTCGCGGCTTGTCGGCGCACCTCCGGGATATGTGGGGTACGAGGAGGGCGGACAGCTTACCGAAAAAGTTCGCCGTCGGCCGTATTCCGTTGTTCTTTTGGACGAATTGGAAAAGGCGCATCCGGATGTTTTTAACCTGCTTCTCCAGGTTTTTGAAGACGGACGGCTGACCGATAGTTTTGCCCGTAAGGTTGATTTTAGGAATACGATCATGATCATGACCTCAAATGTGGGGGCTGATCTCATTCGAAAGACCGGGTCGCTTGGTTTTAAGCCGCAGTCTGAAGATCTGACGTACGAAGAGATAAAGGGACGTTTGCTTGAAGAGGTTAAACGAACCTTCAAGCCCGAGTTCCTGAATCGTATTGACGATATTATCGTTTTCAGGCCGTTAGGTAAAGAGGACCTTTTGCGCATTGTTGAGATTGAGATCTCTCATGTGGGTGAGCGTTTAAAAGAACAGGGGATCTCGATCGAGGTTACGCAGGAAGCCAAGGATTTCCTTATTGAAAAAGGGTTTGATCCGGTTTTTGGCGCTCGCCCTTTGAAGCGGACGATCCAACGGTATCTCGAGGATCCTTTAGCGCAGGAGATCATTTCAAAGAGATATGTTTCCGGTTCAGTCGTTAAGGTCTCTCGTAAACGGGAAGAACTTTTATTCGAATGAAGACAGAAGAAGCGCTGACGAGTCTCGGTAAAAAGGTCATAACCTCTTGGTATTATCTAGGAGGGATGGCGTATCTGTTTTGGCAGTGTCTGTATTGTTTGGTTACGCCTCCGTTTAGCAGGAAACGCATTTTTGAACAGGCAAAAAAAGCGGGCAATGATTCTTTGGGCATCGTAGCGCTTGTTTCGCTTTTTATCGGGTTTATTTTTGCGCTGCAGACCGCCTATTTTATGTCGCAGATCGGTTCGGAAATATATATTGCCAGTCTCGTCGGGCTTTCGCTGGTTCGGGAGATGGGGCCGGTCATCACCGCGTTGGTTGTCGCCGGAAGAGTAGGCGCTTCTATTACGGCGGAATTAGGCACGATGCAGGTTACCGAGCAGATCGACGCCTTGGAGACACTGGGAAGTAACCCCGTGCGTTATCTGGTAGTTCCGCGATTTGTTGCGCTTGCTATTATGATGCCGGTTTTAACGTTGTATGCCGACCTTGTGGGCATCTTAGGCAGCTACATAATTTGTGTTTCTAAACTTGGGATTACTTCAAGCATGTATATCCATGTGACGGCGGACGCGTTGGCATACAAAGATATATTCACCGGCCTTTTTAAGACGATTATTTTCGGCATGATCATTGCTATCTCCAGTTCGTATGAAGGGTTTAATGTTGAAGGAGGGGCTGAGGGGGTTGGTAAGGCAACAACGCGGGCGGTTGTTTCGATGTTCATTTTAATTATCGCGGCAGACTGTGTCTCTACGGCGATCTTTTATTTCCTTTTCCCATAAACTATGGAAAAACACATAGATATAGAATTAGTGGGTGTCAGCAAAACCTTTAACGGTAAAAAGGTTTTGAACAAAGCGAACCTGAAAATTGAAAAAGGCACGACATGCGTTATTATCGGCCGTTCAGGGTGCGGGAAATCCGTAATGCTTAAGCATGTCGTCGGCCTTTTGATGCCGGACAGCGGCAGGGTGCTTGTGAAAGGCAAGGATATAGCCAAAGTCACTCCTCAGGAGATGAATGCGTTGCGCATGAAAATAGGGTTTGTATTCCAAGGCGGCGCTTTATTCGATTCTATGAGCGTAGGCGAGAACGTCGGATTTGGGCTTATTGAGCACAATCATATCGATCAAAAAGAGCTTTTAGAGCGCGTTGAAGAGTCTTTAGCGATGGTTGATCTGCACGGTATTTTCAACCTTTCTCCGGGACAGCTTTCCGGCGGCATGAAAAAACGTGTTGCGCTTGCCCGCGCCATTTGCATGAAGCCCGATATTATCCTGTATGATGAGCCGACGACCGGGGTCGATCCGATCACATCGGATAGTATCAACCAGCTTATTAAAAGCATGCATGATAAATTAAAGGTTACGTCGGTCGTGGTGACGCATGATATGAAGAGCGCGTATACGGTAGCCGATAAAATTGCGATGTTGTATCAGGGCAGGATCATTGCGGAAGGGACACCGGAAGAGATTCAAAGAACAGACAATCCGGTCGTGCATCAGTTCATTAATGGTTTAGCGCAGGGTCCCATTACGGAAACTATCGAACATCATTTTAAGAATAAGATCGTGTAAATTTTGAATATAACCCCGAGGAGGAAGGTATGGTATTCGGCAAGTCACAAGTGGAATTGAAAGTAGGTGTTTTTGTTTTCATAGGCCTGGTGATCCTTGCGATCTTTATTCTCATGGTAGGGAAGATCAAGACTTGGGCTGCCGGATATGAAGTCAATACGACGTTCAATTTTGTTAATGGTGTTAAGGTCGGCGCGCCGGTCCGGTACGCCGGTGTCGATGTCGGGGAGGTCAAACGTATTCTCATTAATTTTGAGGGAGAGAGCAGTAAACCGAAAATAACGGTTGTGAGTTGGATACGTAATGATATCCGTATTCCCCAAGACTCCAAGGTGTGGGTCAATACGCTGGGCTTGTTAGGAGAGAAATACATCGAGATCATGCCGGGGAAAGAAGTTATGTTGGCCTTAGGCAGTGGCGGTAATTTAGTGGGAACGGATCCGATATCCATGAACGAAGTCGGTGATATGGCGCATAAGATCGTTTCGGATATCGATGAAAGCATCGTTCAGATCAAAGAAGGCACGGGCACGATAGGAAAGCTTTTGTTCGATGATACGATCTATAAGGATATAGAAGCGATGGTCCTTGATCTTCGTAAACATCCGTGGAAGCTTTTCTTTAAAAGCAAATAAGATGCATGAAAACAAAGACGGTTTTTAGCTGTCAACAATGCGGGCATCAAACTGCCAAGTGGCTTGGGAAATGCCCCGATTGCAACAGTTGGAATTCTTTTGTTGAGGAGGACTACGCAGTACCTCTTTCGGCAGGTAAACCGCGGGGACGCGCTGCGTTGTATAAAGAGCAGCCGATCCTTTTGCGGGACGTCAATGTCGTGGATTCCAATAGGATCAAAACAGGATTGCATGAGCTCGATCGTGTCTTAGGCGGCGGTATTGTTCCCGGATCGGTAACGCTTATCGGAGGAGATCCGGGGATAGGAAAATCAACGATCTCTCTTCAGGTTTCCAATGAATTGACAAAACATAAACACCGTGTTTTGTATATTAGCGGCGAAGAATCGGTCGCGCAGACAAAGCTGCGGGCTCAGCGCCTGGGAGCGGGGAAAGAGGGCGAGCTTTTCATTGTGAATCAGACGGATCTGTCGCTTATTCTTGAGTATATCCGTCAGGTCAAACCCGATGCCGTTTTCATCGATTCGATCCAGGTTATTTTTGACCCGACGATATCCTCATCGTGCGGAAGCGTGAGCCAAGTGCGCGAGTGCGCGGGTATATTGACGCAGTTTGCAAAAACCAGCAATACCGCTTTATTTTTGATCGGCCATGTGACTAAAGAGGGGATGTTGGCCGGGCCGCGTGTTTTAGAGCATATCGTCGATACGGTACTTTATTTTGAGGGAGACCGGTTTTCGACGTATCG
>CAZJJL010000025.1:0-9790 GCA_964546325.1 uncultured Planctomycetales bacterium
ATCATGGAGAATATCATCGCAAGGCTTGCGCCGATAGGGATCGGACGCATATACGAACCCATTAGCCCTCTTACAAAAGCCATAGGCAATATTGCGGCAATGACTGCAAGCGTAGCCAGGATCAACGGGCTTCCGACCTCTTTTACGGCCTCTATCGTAACGTCCAGTAACGGCCTTCCCTTATTCTGAGGCATACGTAAATGCCGGACTATATTCTCCACATCAACGATCGGATCATCGACAAGTATACCGATCGAAAAAATAAGCGCGAACAAGGTAATCCTGTTTAACGTAAAACCTAAGAAGTAGAATGCGGCTAGCGTCAGCGACAATGTCATGGGTATCGCAATAGCAACCACTCCGGATTCGCGCAAACCTAACGATAACGCGATCAAAACACTCACGCCGAAAATAGCGATCGCCATATGGTACAAAAGCTCGTTCGATTTCTCATTCGCGGTCTCGCCATAATCGCGCGTTACGGTATATTCTATATCGGAAGGAATCACGCTTCCATGCAACATCTCCACTTTTGAAAGAATTTGTTCGCATAGATGCGTCGCATTCGCCCCTTTTCTTTTTGAAACAGCCAGGGGAACCGCGTCAAACGGCCCTTTTTCTTTTTCGAGGGAAGCCTTTCCGTATCTGATGGTAACCATGCGGTCTTTTTCGTCAGGACCGTCAACCACACGCCCGACATCCTTCAACGCAACAACTCCACCTTGACTAACCCCCACGACCAGGTTCTCAAGATCTGATTTTGACCGGAAAAACGCGTCCGCTTCCACATATAAAAGCTCAGGGGAGCTTTCCAAATGCCCCGCAGAAATCTTTACATTGGCTTTTTGGATAAGATCGCTTATCTCAGCCGGATTCAAAAAACGTTCTTTTAATTTCTGTTCATCAAGCAGGACCTTAAATTCCCGCTTTCTTCCTCCCGTGATCGTTGTTTCAGAAACATCGGGTATTGCGCTCAACACGGTTTGAAGATCGGCAACGGCTTTTCGTACCGCCACCGCATCATGAGTCTTACTATGGAACGTTATCGCCAGGATAGGAACATCATCGATCGACCGGACCTTGATCAGCGGATGGGAAGCGCCCGGAGCCAACATATCAAGGTTAGAATAAACTTTCGTGTAGAGTTTGATGAGGCTTTTTTCAACATCCTCTCCGACCTTAAAACGCACAATGAACAACGCACCATCCGATTCAGCGGTTGAATAAATATATTCAACGCCGGAAATCTCCCAGAGCTTTCGCTCACCGACATTAATAATCTGACGTTCTACTTCTTCTGCGCTAGCGCCGGGATAAGAAACAAAGATATCGAACATCGGAACGGAGATCTGCGGCTCTTCCTCACGGGCGAGATTCAGCACTGAAAAGAATCCGAGAATGATCGACGCGACTATGATAAGAGGAGTGATCTTGGAACGAGCAAACGTTGCTATAACATTGCCTAAGAAACCTAACCTTGAAGGGTTTGTATTTTGCATAGAGATTATTTTCCGATCATACCTATAACTTCAGACATGCGCGACTCATCAAGCTGCCCGGACAAGAAGAGTAACCGTGTCCACGAAGCCCGCGAATCAGTTGCGAGGGTGTAATATTCCTTGGCTACCTCCAGATACGAAGCGCGGATCTGGAGAAGATCAAAGATGGATTTTCGTCCCTCCCTATAAAGAGGCAAGGTAAGGTCAACAGCTTGCTTTGCGTCCTCAAACATCTTTCGGGAGAGCGGAAAATTATCCGATACCGTTTGGTAATGCGCATATTCATTCGTAAGATCCTTCATGATCCCGTCCTTAAGGATCCTCTTATCAAATTCGAGTTTGCGCAACATCTCTTTCGAGCTGCGAACCCGGGAAGAATATGTCGGGTCATAAAGGTCTATCCGCGCGCGAAGCCCCACTATATAATTTTGCCCGCCATCCGAGGAAAAATTGTGTGTGTCGTCCCTGGCCTCCCCAAAAGCATCAAGCCTCGGTAAAATCGACGATTTTTCTCTTGAAACTTCAATACCCTGAGCCTTAATGATGGTATCAATTGAAGCAAGGTCCGGGCGCAATTGATATGCCTGTTCAAACCAACGCCCTAACGGTTCAACACCGCGAATGTTTTGCGCTAAATCACCCTGTGTTTCAAAAGAGGCAAAGGGATCATCTCCCATTAAGATATTAAGAATAATGTGCGCCGCCTGTTTTTCCTGATTCAGGCGATTCTTAAGCTGCACAATATTACCATGCATGACCTTTGCGGCATAAAAATCAGCGCCCAGAATCAGCCCTTTTTCCTTTAGGTCCTCCGCCTGTTTAATATCGAGCTCGCTTGCCTGGCTAACTTCAGTGACCGTCTGCAACAGCTTTTCAACGGCAACAGCCCGAAGATACGCCTCAGCTGCAACAAGGAACGCCTCCTCTTTCGTAAAAGACTCTTCGAATCGAGCGGAATCAATATGCAATTTTGCCGAACGAACCCGAGAAATTGTCTGAAACGCGTCAAAGATAGGCATCTGCCCTTCTACAGAAGCGGTATATGTAGTATGCGCTCCCGGAGTATTAAGACGGGATAACGCAAAGTTATCCTGAGTAAAAGATTTTTCTCTCAGTAAACTGCCGAACACAAAAACAGGATCATCTCCGTGGGTTACGGTAGCAGATCCCTGCAGGCGCGGCAAGAAACCGGAAAACGCCAAAAGCTTCTGCGATATCGCCAGGTTCACGTTCGCATTTTGCTGTTTAAGTTTCGGATAGTTTGATACTACTTTTTGGTAGAATTCCGTAAAAAGAAGCGGATGGGGCATGGAAAGCTCTTCCGAAGCCCGTACAAAAGAAACACGCGCGAGTGAAAAAAGAACAGCAACGACACATACGTATGCAACTGATTTTATCTTCATAGACTATACACTTATCCTATCAAAATGTAAAAAAATTGCAATCAAAAAGCCTATCTACCTGCCACAATGAACAAGCCGAATAACGCCCCCACAACGGTACTTATCCAAGGATTACTGGTAAGAGGGCATGTTCCCGAAGCGCACTTCCCGAAATACCCAACCGCAAAACCGATCACAGCACCGATAAGTATCCCCAATGCGATTTTCATAGCGAACGCTCCTTTTCATATATCCATCATAGCTTTTCCAAACTCTCCGCAACTTTTTCGACACACCCAAGACAAGTCAGAGATCGCGATGCGCGGATATCCTTACATTTCATAGAACCGGCATGACGAACGAATGCATCTTTACATTCCTTTAATTGAGCGGGATGCGTATCCTTGAGGATAACTTCCGCAGCATACAACGCCCCACAAAGCCCTTCAGGAGCCCTGCCTCCTCCGTACCCCTCAAACACAGCTACCAATTCTTCAGGGACATTGAATTTTTCCTTACAGGCATGAACGATAGTCTGCCCGCAGTTCATTTTCGCATGTCCCCCCTGACCTAAAAAATGCGCCTTCGCTTTTTCTTTCAACATGAGAACCTCCATATTGAGCGTATTATCATAATAATACGTTGATAACCCTAAAAAATTATTTCTCCAACACCTTCATTAACTCCGCGATCCGCGCATCCACAACTTTGCAGCAGGTTTTAACCCCGTCTTTTCTAATCTGCACAATGCCCCTATTCTTTAAAATACTCAGGTGCTGCGATACAGTCGACTGCGGAAGCTTAAGGGCCTTAACCATTTTATTCACATTGCATTCATGATTAAGAAGCCCTTCTACCATGCGAAGTCTCACGGGATGCCCTAACGCTTTTAATAATTCACTCTCTTTTTCATACTGCAGGCTCATATGCGACTCCTTCGACCGGCGCACCAACTATCTTCCGCGGATTCGATGCCGGTGCGAGCTTTTGTACCTTTCTGGAAGTAATGCTTCCTGCATTGTATCTCGCTGACCAGATCGGCCTCTTTCATAATACGCGACGTCGCCCCCCTGCCGGTGAGCACCAATTCTACCGAAGGCGGAGCAACCCGCATCAATTCAAGGACCTCTTCTTCATCAATAAGCTTACAGGTTATCGCGCAATTGATCTCATCAAGTATCACTAAATCAAATTGTTTTTTTGTCACCGCATTAACGGCAGCAGCAAAACCCTTTCTTGCAAAACGGCAATCCTTTTCAGTCGGTTTTTTGCAGACGAACTTTCCCGAACCATATTGTTCCAATGTGATCTCCGGAAATCTGCGCAAGGCCTTTATTTCGGAAAAACACGCGCCCTTTAAAAATTGTCCGATAAAAACTTTTAACCCCGCCCCTGCGGCACGAATAGCCAAACCGAAAGCCGCGGTGCTTTTACCTTTGCCATTACCGGTATAAACCTGTATCATCGCTCTTCCTCACGAAAAATGGTGCGCTCCATAAGCCCCGATCAGGGGAACAAAAACACATTCGCATAACTGCCGTGATATGACTTTGCCTTCTCGTTTTTCTATCAAAGTTAATATTTGGAGACTACGTCCCCCCAGTGGAACAACACATGAACCGCCTTCCGCAAGCTGTTCGACTAAAGGATCGGGCATCTCGGGAGTCGCCGCAGTAACAATAATACGATCGAACGGCGCATGTTCTTGCCATCCATAAGACCCATCCGCAACCTTGAGCATAATATTTGAAAAACCGAGGTCTTCAAGAAGATGCCGGGCGGTTACCGATAACTGCTTGATCCGCTCAACGCTATACACAGTCTTTGCTAAGCTAGCCAAAACAGCAGTCTGATACCCCGATCCGGTACCGATCTCTAAAACTTTCTCCGTACCCCGCAGACCAAGACTTTCGGTCATATACGCAACGATATACGGTTGCGAAATGGTCTGCCCCTGCCCTATCGGTAACGGAGTATCGTCATACGACCGCTCACGGATCTGTTCCGGGACAAATGCATGCCGCTCAATCCTTCCAAGAGCTTCTATCACCCTCGGATCATGTATCCGGCGGGCAATAAGCTGCTCATCGACCATTATTTTTCTGAGGGTTTGGAAATCCATAGCTGACGAATGATAAAACGGAAAAAACGCCACGTGTCAACAACAGGATTGATCTTGCTTTTTTGGCATCCGTAAAGGGTTTGAATGGGGATTGACTCGCACGTAAAACCAAGACGACACGCCTGAATGATCATTTCAGACTCAATTTCAAAATTTTTAGTGGTAAGGCGGATACTTTTTAAGAGCTCCTTCTTGAGCAATCGATACCCGCACTGACTATCGACAATCCTTTGGCCGGCGACTTTTGAGATAAAAAACGACATCAGACGATTTGTCACATAACGGTCAAACGGCATGCCTTTTGACCGGGTCATACGGTCGCCGATATACATCCCGCTCTGAGAACGATCAGCAGCAGCTATAAAGGAAGGGATCTCGTCAGGATCATGCTGGCCATCCCCATCCATGGTGATAACAGCATCAAACTCATGTGCCACGGCATATTCAAATCCGCGGCAGAGCGAAGCCCCTTTCCCGCGGTTATCTACATTCCTTAATACCACCGCACCCTGCTGCTCAGAAAGCCGCGCGGAATCATCTTTTGAACCGTCGTCAATAACGATAACCGGCAGATCAAAATGACGGATCTTCCGTATAACGCCAGCTATCTTCTCCGATTCGTTATAAACAGGAATTACAACGCAGACTTTCATTACAACCAAAATCTCCTAAACATGTACCATTGGTCCGGATATTTCCGTATGTACTCCTCAAACACTGCAGTGTACGTACGAAGTAATGCGATCGTGTCTTTTTCCTTATCACCTGTCGGAGAGAAAACGATAGGTTTTTCGATGCGCAACGTAAATGTATCGTCAGGATTACGGATCAAAAACCCCGGAATGATCGGAGCTTTTAATGACAACGATAACGCGGCAGGCCCTTCGGGAAAAATAGAAGGCTTTCCAAAAAAATCAGAAACCGGCCCTTTCAGGGTAAAATCCCTGTCTCCGACAAGAGCCACCATGTTATTTTCCTTAATAAGACGTATAATGTGCCTCACCGCCTTGCCAAGCGGCAAAACTTTAAGCCCTTTGCTTAAACGTTGCGAGTCAAAAAAATCGTTCACCCTCTTATCTTTATGCGGTAACGCAACGGCCCAAAAAGGATACCCTAATTGAGCCAAGACCACGCCTCCTAATTCCCAATTCCCTAAATGCGCGGTCAATACGATAGCGCCCTTACCTGCAGCCAATGCATCATCAAAATAATGCTGATTGATGACCGTGATTTGCTTTTTAATATACGCTTTATCAATGACTGAAAACCGGAAAAAATCCACTAAATATTTAGCGAAATTATGCACCATATCCCTGCGGATACGGCGCAATTGGCCCGTAGTTTTTTCCGGAAAGATCGCTTTTAAGTTACCTATGACCGCGATCCTATCCGCGGGTGTGAATAGAAATTTTATATCGGAAACTAAAATAGCAAAGCGATAGGCAAACCCCAGCGAGACATGTAAAACTATCCACCGCCCAATACGATAGAGTATATAATTAAACATGTCCCAGGCTCAAGAGAAGCTTTGCAATATCCATGCTCGCATTCGGTTTGCTGATAGAACCTGCGGCCTGGCGCATAGCTGCGCGTTTCTCGGGATGATCGATAAGATCTTGTAATGCTACGGCAATCTCCTTGGGTTCCGAAACATTAACGGCAGCGCCCTTTGAAGTCAAAAACGCCGTATTGTTCGCTTCCTGTCCGGGAATGGGCCTAACCACCACCATCGGCAACTGTTTGGAGAGAGCCTCCGCAGTCGTGATACCTCCTGGTTTTGTAACAATAACATCCGCGACACTCATCAGCTCATTGATATTATTGGCATACCCTAAAGGACAATAGCGATGTTTCAGTTTCTTTTGTTTACGGACCAAAGAATTATATAAGCGCTTATTAGTCCCGCAAACAAAGATCGCCTGAAAATCACCCTGTATTTCCTCAAGGCATCGCGCGATGATTTTAACAGGACCCAGGCCCTGCCCGCCACCCATTATAAGAAGCGTAAAAACTCCCGGAGTAAGCCCTAAGCCCTTATAAACAATCTCCTTATCTACGGGTGCATTGAATTTATGATCGAAGGGAATGCCGAAGGTTTTGATCTTCTCTTCAGGAACCCCCCTTTCTTGCAAACGCACACCCACCTCAAATGAAGGCGCGATAAAATGATTCACCTCATCGTATATCCAATACGCATGAGGGATATAATCCGTCAAAACAGCCACCAAGGGAAGCGCTACCCCATAGGTTTTCTTATAATCGGCAACCATACCGCACGGAAAAGCTTGGGAACAAGCGACAACATCCGGCTTAAAAGAATCAAATAGCCTCTTGAGCTTCGGTGAATTGAATTTATGGATCTTTTGCTTGATACTGTCAAGTTTCTTTACCACCGCAGGATTATCGTATAAAAAATCCCAAATCTGGGGAGTAGCCTTAATAACCCCCATGTAAAGTTTATTGATGATTTTTTCTGAAATAGGGTTCGTATAATTAAATGCGTTGATATTAAGAACTTCTGTATCCGGAGCAAGCGTCCTGATCGCTTTTTCGATAGCAATAGTAGCGCTATGGTGTCCGGACACTTCCGAGATATACATCAAGAGTATTCGCTTGGGTTGCATCAAATCAGACCTTCCCTTCATGATAAAGCTCGACAAGCACATCGACAACGCGCGGATTATACTTGGTGCCGCGCAAATTCACAATTTCGCTGAGGGAATTTTCCTTAGAAAGGCTTTTTCGATACGGTCGGTCGGTTGCCATGGCATCAAATGTGTCGGCAACAGAGATAATTGCGGCAATAAGCGGGATATCCTCACCTTTCAAGCCATCGGGATAGCCGGAACCGTCATAACGTTCGTGGTGATATTTAACCCCCAATGCAGAATAATGCAGTTCCTTGATCGGCTGCAAAATAGTCGCCCCAAGGACAGGATGTTCTTGAACTACTTTTCGCTCCTGATCATCCAAGGGACCGCATTTATTCAAAATTGACTCGGGTATGCCGATCTTTCCGATATCATGCAATAAACTGGCGATATGCAGATGCTCAAAATCCTTTTTCTCGATTAAGCCCCTCTCCTTATAACTGAGCCGTTTTGCTATATCTAAACTCAAATTCGTTACCCGTGTTGTATGGCCGTGCGTATAGGGGTCTTTTGCATCAATAGCAGCTGCAAGCGCGATCGTTGTGCAGGTAAAAAGCCGTTTTTTCTCCTCCAACTCCTGTTCCAACTCCGCAAAAAGGTGAGCGTTTCGAATAGCCATAGCCACATCAGAAGTAAGAGCCAAAAAGAAACCGATATCCTCTCTCGTAAACCCCTTACCATTTTTCTTGTTCCCCAACAACAAAACTCCCAACAACTCGTCATGAAAATAACTGGGCACGCACACGACCGCATCAAATAATTTCATCTGATCTAATACTTCCTGGAGCAGCTTTTTGACTTCAGCCGAGACTCTTCGTCTCAAGTATTTCTCCAGGTCATACGCCGATAAAGCCCCGTCCCACAAATATGCGGTTGATTTACGTTGGCTGAAAAATTGGATCAATGGGTTATTCTGGTCAAGTTTTGTCGAATGGGGAGGGATTTGTGGACTCACATGTCCTCGTGAAACAGTCAATATGAACGCTTCCGTTTCAGGATCATAGAGGAGGATATCCGCATGACTGACCTTGACCTTCTGCACGATCATGCGAATGATAAGCTTCATAAGGATCCTGGGATCTCTGACCAGGATCATGCTTTTGGCCGCTGCCTCTAGTTCTTTTTTGTAGTCTAACCTCATGCAAAAAGCCCCCGTAAACTCAATAATGGTTACAGGATAACGCTTTTTTTACGCTTTGTCAACAACTGGCTATTCAAATGCAAGTTTTATGTTAAACAATGCTTGTTTCCGGGAAAGGCCCGCGGGAAACGGGGGAAACGGCGATGCCTTTTTAATACAGGCGACCGCAACACGATCAAGATCACGATCACTCTCCTCAACAACACGAGGCTCGCCCATAAGCTCCCCTTGAGCGGAAAGCGTAAATTCAACTAGAACCTTCCCCCGTATTCCGTTCGTTTTTTCTAAAGCTGCAATAGATTTTATCTTTTCGGTAACAAACGCGCTATACGCAGCATTATCATTCCCTTGGAACGAATTCTCCCGTGCTTTATTTTGAAGCTGCCTGATATCCTGGTCATCAGTTAAACTTTGATACTCCAAAGGTTCTGCTCCGGTTACAATCCGAGGAGTCAGGAATATGACCAGTTCCGTCTTGTTCTTCTCATCCTTAACGTTCTTGAAAGCAGCACCGACAAAAGGTATATCCCCGAGCACGGGAACCTTTCTGACCTCATTCTCAGTTCTGTCCTTCTTAAGGCCGGCAATAATAATCGTGGTGCCGTCTTTTACCATAACCGTTGTTTCGGTTTCCGAGGTTGTCACAATAGGCACCTGCGTGATCTTCCCTTCCGACGTAATATTCGTTCTTGTTGCAGAGCTTATCTCCGGCTTTATTTTCATCGTAACAAATCCGTCACGATTAGCTATCGGGGTCACGTATAATTTCAATCCTACATCGACAAAATTAACCTCTTGGCTCGTAACCGTATTGCCATTGCCTCCTTGCGACGTGGTCGACGTTATATACGCGTCTTTTGTACCGACCAATATCCTCGCCTCTTGATTATTAAGCGCCATAATACGGGGACTTGAGAGTATCTTGGTCTTACCTATTATACGAAGCGCGTCAAGCACGGCTTTGCTTATCCTTGTACCAGCGAAAAATTCCAAAA
>CAZJJL010000025.1:9800-15139 GCA_964546325.1 uncultured Planctomycetales bacterium
GCCCCTTTGAGTCAACTGCTGCCTGATCACCGCTAGCAGCCACACCGAAAGAGAGCATCGCGGGGATCGAAGTAGCACTCGTCAAAGCCGGAGCAGGTAGCGATGAAATAAAACGCGCGTTTTTCTTAAGCCAGTAATCCCAATCAACCCCCATTGAATACTCATCTTTATCAGGACTTATTTCAACGATCTGAGCATCTATAAGCACCTGCAGATTACGCTCATCAAAGGCGTCGATAACAGCGGCTATTTCGGCAATGCGGTCGGGATAATCCGTAACAATAAGCTTATTCGTACGCTCATCTATTTTAACGGAACCAATGCCTTTCGTAAGCGCTTCTTGCACTTTAACGCTTAATTTTTCCGCCTGCGCATAATTGAGAGAAAAAACACGTGTTTCCAAAGGCAAGTCGGTCTTCCTTATAAAATCATCCATTTGAGACATCGCAGCGGGAACATCCAGAAGAACAAGCGTATTTGAACCTTCATCTACGACAACTCTTCCGATATTTGTTTTTATCTGCACCAATGCCCGAGCCAAGTCAACTGCCTTGGCATACTGCAAATGGATTACTCGGGCTTCTTTCTTATCCTGATACCTTTGCCCGTACATAAGTTCATAATCCCGTTGCGTCATAACATTGACAATCGAACCTTTTTTCTCATACGCAAGATCATTCGACGCGATGATCAACTCAAACGCATCCCACACATCGACATCACGCAAAAAAAGTGTCACTCTGCCGATAACATTTTTGCCCACAACGATATTAATCCCCGAACGGACGGCAAGCATCTTAAGGACATCTACAACATCCATCCCTTTGATATCCAGCGAAATCTTTCCCGGAGCTGAAGACATTTGCATTAATGGCACTTCGGTTTTATCCGCTTTCACGGATGGCTGAACAGCTTCCGGCAAAGGAACGTGTTCCTCCTGCTCCGAAGATACCTCTTCAGGAATACTTGCTTCACTTGCCTCCTGAGAAAAACCAAGCGAAGTATACCCTATAAGCTGAGCACATAGTAATAAAGCAACCGTTACCTTCATAGTCTAATCTCCTGGCTAAAGATACAATTCATACTGTTTACCCTGTGAACTTACGATGACCTTACCGCTTTCTATCCGATCAACGACCAGATTACCGAATGATTGCCCCGCCGTTAAATAGTATGTCTTCTGATTCTTCTTGTCTTCTATAACCACCTGGGGCTTATCTCCCGAAACAATCCCAACGACAGAAATGTCTTTTATTTCATCAACCGCTGCCTGAGCAGGAGCATCCTCCTTGGATACACCCGAAGCAACCATAAAAACATCTTTCCCTTCCACCTCAGCGAGATATTCCTCAACCGGCCTAAGAGGAACATGAATGACCTTCCCCTTATAGACGGCGTTCCCCTCTGATCCTGTATGCATCAAACCCGCATCGCCAAGAGACCCTTGCACCAATGCGTAATATAAAAAACCGATAGCAACGACAAAACCTACGATAATACAACCATGTTCCCATGCCGTAAACCGATATGCTCGAGTCGATGTCGCCGCAACAAAAGTTCTCCCTCGAGAAGCATCACGTTCTAAGGATCTCTCCTCTTTCAGGGGAGCAGGCAGATCGCCTTTAATAAGCCGCAACAACTTTTCTTCGGGTGAGATACGGTCTTTCATAGGAAGATCTCGTCATTATCCGCAAGCTTTTGCACCATGGTGCAGTCAACGACTGTGCAATCATGCATCACCATCTCCTCCAAGCAGTCATGGCATAAAAGCGCTATCTTCCGAGGGTATCCTTGCGTATAGTGGAAGATCGAGCGTATTGCATCCGGCTTAAAAAGTCCCTGGGGACCACGCAAACCGGCCTGCGCAAGCCGAAATTCGATCATCTCTTTTGTTTCAACCTCATCAAGAGGATTAAGCGTGTATTTAAGAGCAACTCGGTCAAAGAAATTCCTCACTTTCTTGATCCGAGGAATAAGCTCAACCTGTGAAAGTATAATGATCTGTAGCAACTTATATTCGTTAGTCTCAAAATTCAAAAGTGTACGCAGCACCTCAAGATTCTCAAGCGATATTTTCTGACCTTCATCAATAAGCAACACAACCGTCTTTTGTTCTTGAACTCCCTTTTGAAATAAATATTTCTGCAGAGCCTCTTTGAAATCAAGCGCAGATTTAATATCAGGGGTAATGCCGAACATTTGAACGAGTGCATTCAAGAACTGAAATTCAGATTTGAAATCCGGATCAAGCACCATATGGAACAAAAAATCAGGCTCATTTTTAAATGATTGAAGAAGTGCTCGAGAAAGAGTGGTTTTCCCGGTGCCGATATCCCCAAAAACAATGGATAACCCTCTGCGCAACCGGATAGCGATCTCTAAACGTTTTAAAGCGGTATTATGGCTCGTAGAGCGGTACAAAAATGACGGATCGGGGCTCGTAGAAAAGGGTTCCTTTTCAAAACCAAGAACTTTAAAATAACTCATGCTGTATTTCCTTAATCGACTTACCTTCTTTTCTAAGGCTATGGATGCGCTCAAGAGTAGCAACCGTCGTATCATCAAAAAACCGATACCCTGTTTCAGGGCTTTTCCCGGTTTCTTTAATAAGCCCTATCTTGAGGTAGAATTTCAATGTATACACAGAATAACCGCTTATCCTGGCAAGATCTTTAATTAAGTATAGGGTAGGCATTTTGCACTCTCTAGGTAGAGAGTGTATCACCAATGGACAATAAAGGCAACAAAAAAAGGCCCTTTCTTATTAGAAAGGGCCTTGATTCATAAAACTACGCCTTAAGCACCAATTGTCATACCTGAATATAACCTCATTGCCGCCAAGAATCCAAGCGATCTTTTATGATGCCTTCTTGTTTTGCGCGTTAATTTACGTGATATCTTTCTCATTACACACCTGCCTTTCTGATGCGCTCAAGCATCTTCTCTTTCAAAGCAGCAAGCGAATTGATATTCTCGCCTGATACCCCTGATTCCATCGCAAAATCGATCAGACCTTTCAATATTTCATTATACGAAAGCTTGTGACCCGTTGAAAATAATGCATCCTTACCAAGCTTATCCAGAAAATCCATCTCCTTACGGTCCAGCATAGTTATTACCCGATGACTCAATTCCGTAACAGCCACCCCCCTCCAGGGAGAGCCCGCCAAACCATTATTGGTGGGCTCAAATATATGACCCCCGCTACCCTTCTTTGAACCGCCCTCCCCCGCAGCAGACTAATATCAAAAAAAAAGCCCTTAGAGGCGCATATCACCTTAAGGGCAATAAAAAAACCTTGAGGATCTTCTCAAGGTATCCCCTCTTTGGCAACGCAGCCTCCCGTATTTCGGGACTGTCGCTTTGCTCCGTTATTGTAGATAACGGATCCACTGTTTGTACAGTGGAGCCCCAGGATTACTCCTGGTTTGCCTTTTCAGTAGGTTATCAAATTTGTTACTTTTACCAATCTGCACTTTAAGTATATCACATTTTGTGCAGATTTCAAGGCCTCCGGAAGGCTTTTTATAAGAAGCCATTCAAAGATAGCCCGACGCACAATACAAGTAGCCCTATTCCTTCAACATCACTCCGGTAACTCCCAATGCTGCTTCAAGTGTAGACGAACGAACCTTGGGAGATATTTGTAACCTGTTTATTGTGAATAAGATAGGTGATCCACTTAACAGGTGAATATACCGAATAAGCGCTGCTTGGCTACCTTCACAACGAAGCTCAAACCTTGTTCTAGCCAAAGGTACGGGCTGGGCTGATACCTGCGGACGCATATCAAGAATTACAACCCCTGCTCTCTTTGCGAGCAACTCTATTTCCGCCAGCATCGTTACTACATTATCATGATGGGGCGCATCTTGATTCAACAGAGATGCCGATGTCTCAGGAATATCGCTCTTACGAAGCGGTAAAACCTTCTGGCAAAGCACGAGCTGTCTATATTCGGTATGAATCTCCTTCGAAAGCCTTTGGTTCTCATGAATAAGCGGTTTTATAACAAAAATACTCAGTACACTCACCAAAAGCAAAAAACCGGCTATCCATGCAAAAGTGCGCTCTCGTTCAGATAATGCACGAATCATTGATTCCCCTTCTGACAAATAACTTCAAAATCCACAGAACCGAAAGAAGCATCCTTTTTTGTTGTCGCATGCTTCACTTTTATCGAATATCCGGAAAATGCTTTATGCTGTTGCAAACCAGATACAAACGTAAGAACGCCCCCAAGACCCGGTGAATCCCCCTTAAGCACGACGTTTCCGGGATCCTCAAACAAGAACGTTTTTAAAGTAACCCTCTGGGGAATACTCGCATATACTCCGCTTAAGAGATCAAGCACCGGAGCGCTTCGATGCGCATACTGCTCAATGATGGAAAGCCGCATCTCAAGCTCTTTCCCGCTTAGATCCTGGCCAACCAAAGCAATAAGCTGTTTTTTAAGGAACGCCTGTTGCCGCAGCTTCATGTGAATACTCTGATGCAACAAAACAGTCCCCGCGATTAAAAATGCTATGAACAATGACCCAAGATATGCGAGTATACGTTTTTTTCGCTGGGCTAGGAACATTCGCTTATATTCCAAAGGAAGCAAACTCAAAGTCTTTGCGATTCCCACAACTCCCATGGGCGCCAAAAAGGCGCGTTTTACTCCTGCACGGGCAAAATCGTCAGAGATAGTGCCTATTTCAACCGGTAACCCTAACGACGTATGCAAACGCTCTAAGAAATCAGGAGAAGGTTTATGCACCGGTAAAAGAACAACTTTAACCGGCATCTCCGAACCGGTATCCTTGCGATAAACCTCAAGGGTTTTTACGCTCTCTGAAATAAACAATTCATCATTATTCTTCATCGGATCAATATGGAAAGCGCGGCTCTCAAAAAGCATACCCTTTCGCACGACAACAATCTCGACATCCGTACCCGCACAAGAAATGACCAAAACAGGATCCTTCTCCTCAGGATACCGCTTAGCATAATAGGAAGCAACACAGTATGAATGGACAAAAAAATCATACCGATGAACGTTTGCTGCAGAAAGTATTTCGACATACTCCCCCAGATCCTTTTTAGGCATGATCGAACAATGCACGAATGAATATCCCGGCTGGGGTGTATCAATAACTTGAAAACCGACGCTTAACTCCTGGAATGGATACGGAAGAAATCGCGGAGCCTGAAGAACGACCATCTGTTCAATCCCTGAATCTTTTGTCTCCGGTAAAAGCAAGGTTCGGCAAACTACGGATAAACGGGGTAAAAGCACAAAAAGCTGCTCCTTTGCGTATCCCAAGGAAGAAAGGGATCTGCGCAATATCCGCGCA
>CAZJJL010000026.1:0-3692 GCA_964546325.1 uncultured Planctomycetales bacterium
AATGTGCGAAGATTTACGAAGTAAATCGAGCACTGCAATGAGTTGGAGTTGGCACGTTTTTCCCTACCGCAAACAAAAGAGCGAAACTCCAACGAATGTGCGAAGATTTACGAAGTAAATCGAGCACTGCAATGAGTTGGAGTTGGCACTTACGATAGTTTATTCTTTAATATCTCCTGAACGACTTTGGGATTAGCTTTTCCGCCGGTCTTTTTCATTACCTGCCCGACCAAAAACATGATCGCATTCCCTTTTCCTGCTTTATAATCGGCAACTGACTTCTCATTCTCACGGATCACCGCATCAGCCGCGGCGTCTAACGCAGACACATCGGAGATCTGCGCTAGCTTCTTACTTTCAATAATAGCCTGAGCAGATTGCTTAGTCTCTATCATATCGACTAAAACCTGTTTGGCGGTAAGATTGGATATCGCATCGCTTGAAACATACCCAAGGAGCTGAACTAACCCTTGAGCAGTAACCCCGAGATCAGCCAGAGACATATTCCGCGCATTTGCTTCCTGCATGAGCGGACCGATGAGCCAATTAGCAACCAGCTTCTTATCCTCCTGTGGATACGACTTCAAACAATCTTCCGCAAAGACAGAAACCTTTTTTTCGCACACCAACTGCTTTGCATCGTACTCCGAAAGCCCGTACTCCCGCATAAAACGCATGCGTTTCTGACGCGGCAACTCAGGGATAGTCGATCGTATCCGATCGATCAATTCAGAACTCAGCATAAACGGCGGTAAATCGGGCTCAGGGAAATAACGATAATCCTTTGCTTCTTCTTTAGAACGCATCGCCACCGTTCGGGCATTCTTTTCATCCCATAAAAGCGTCTGCTGCACGATCTTTTCTCCTGAATGCAAAACATCGATCTGCCGTTCGATCTCATAAGCTAACGCATCGCGGACACCCTTAAAAGAATTCATGTTCTTAAGTTCCGTCTTGGTGCCGAACGGAGTGGTGCCACATGGCCTAACCGAGACGTTCGCATCGCAGCGCAAAGAGCCCTTCTCCATATCGCAATCTGAAACATCCAAATACTCCAAAACGCTCTTGAGCGCAGTCAAATACTCATACGCCTCTTGAGGAGAAGCGATATCGGGCTCACTGACGATCTCCAATAAGGGAACACCCGTTCTGTTATAATCAACCAAACTAAGATTCCCCTCGTGTATCAACTTACCCGCGTCTTCTTCAAGATGCGCGCGCGTAATCCCTATTCTCTTTATTTTCCCGTCAAGCTCGATCTCAATGGTCCCATTTTTGGAGACCGGCAGATCATACTGCGATATCTGAAAATTCTTCGGCAAGTCAGGATAGTAATAATGTTTACGGTCAAACTTTGTAAACCCTTGAACTTCACATTGCAAGGCCAAACCGACCTTTATCGCAAATTCCAAAACAGTCCTGTTTAACACCGGCAAAGAACCAGGCATACCCAAACACACCGGACAAACCTGCGTATTGGGAGGCTGCCCAAAGAGAGTCGAACAACCGCAAAAGATCTTTGTTCTCGTCTTAAGCTGAACGTGTACCTCTAATCCTATTACCGGCTCGTATTCCATTGTTTTGGGTTTTCGGTGTTCGGCTTTAACGCTAGCCGATAACCGCAAATTGTTAACCGCGTATACTTACAATTTTGGTTTCATCGTATGCCATGGAGTTGCCTGTTCATACGCGTGCGCTACGCGAAAAAGCATTTCCTCATTGAACGGTTTCGCTAAGATCTGCAGGCCAACCGGCAGACCTTTTTTGGTAAACCCGCAGGGGATTGAAATCGCGGGAATTCCCGCCAAATTCGCAGAAATCGTGTAAATATCCGACAGATACATTTTCAAGGGATCCTGCGATTTTTCACCTATCGCAAAAGATCCCGTTGGCGATGTCGGCGTAATTATACAATCGTGCCCAGCGAAAACCGCGTCAAAATCCTGTTTTATCCGCGTACGCACTTTCAAAGCGCGCACGTAATAGGCATCATAATACCCGTGAGAAAGGACAAATGTACCTAAAAGAATCCTGCGTTTTGCCTCCTGGCCAAATGCTTCACCGCGCGTTTTCGTATACATCTGGATCATTCCCTGACCGGGATCTTGCGATCGATACCCGTACTCAACACCGTCAAAACGGCTCAAATTCGAACTGGCTTCAGCAGTCGCAACAATATAATAAACCGGCACCGCATACTTCGTATGAGGCAATGAGACCCGATTCGATTGCGCGCCGAGCTGCTTTAATTTCTGAATAGCTGCTTCAACAATATCCTTAACTTCAGGATCAATCCCCTCGACGAAATATTCCTGAGGAATTCCGATCGATATACCTTTTATATCCTTCCCCAGAGATTGCGTATAATCCGGAACAGGCTCATCAACGGAAGTCGAATCAAACGGATCTTTTCCCGATATATACCTCAGCAATAAAGCATTATCATACACATCTTTGGTGATCGGCCCGATCTGATCCAAACTTGAAGCAAACGCGATTAATCCATACCGAGAAACCCTGCCGTATGTCGGCTTAAGCCCAACAACCCCGCATAACGCAGCAGGTTGCCTGATAGACCCTCCGGTGTCCGAACCCAGAGCAAAAATAGCAGCATCGGAAGCAACCGCAGAAGCTGACCCGCCTGAAGAGCCACCCGCAACAGTCCGAGTATCCCATGGATTATGAACAACCCCAAAACAAGAGTTTTCGGTAGAAGAACCAAAAGCAAATTCATCCATATTTGCCTTAGTATATACGATCGTGGCCCCCGCATCTTTTAGCTTTCTTACAACCGTAGCGTCATACGGAGGCTTAAAACCTTTCAATATTCTCGAACAACACTCAGTTTCATATCCTAGCGTACAAATATTATCTTTAAGCGTAACAGGCAAACCATGAAGCGCACCGCCGCGCACCTGCGTATCAACTTCCAACCCTTTTGCGTCATCAAAACGAACATAGGCATTGGTCAGATGCTGCACGCTCAGCGATCGTTCGCGTAACGAAGTTGCGATATCATCCGGCGTTATTTCATGCTTTGCCAGCTGCGGTAAAAGTTGTCCTGCCGTCTGCGTATATAATGTTCCCATATTATTCGATGACTTTTGGCACTCCGAAGAAGTCTTTCTCCCGTTGCGGCGCATTAGAAAGCGCCTCATTCGGGGTTAAAGACTGGCGGGGAGTATCTTCTCTGATAACGGTATGAACCGGTAAAATATGGCTGGTAGGCTTAATATCGGCAATATCAACGGTACTTAGCGAATCAATGAACCCAAGGATCTCGCTTAATTGACCCGATATTGTTTTAAGTTCGTCAACCTTAAGCTCTAAACGCGCTAAATGCGCGACATATTCTACTGTTTCCTTAGAAATTGACATAATCGTCTCCACTTTTAAAGTATTATATTACCATCCTTGGATTCAAAAGTCTATCATTTTGTTACACTTACCCTCTTATGGTACGATCTCAAAATCGTATATTACAGCTTTGCGGCTGTTACCAAATACAGCGTATTAATTGAAAAAATAATAGACAAACTCAAGAAAAAAGGTACAATTAATTATCTGTCTTTTCTACACTTTAATGAGGTCACCATGGCCAAGATACTTAAGACACAAAAATCTAAATATTACCTTCAAACATCGGGTGAATTCGTACTTGAAAATTACAACTATGCCAAACCCTTTGCGAG
>CAZJJL010000026.1:3702-11118 GCA_964546325.1 uncultured Planctomycetales bacterium
ATCGCGGGAAAATACGGCATTCCTATTTGGGTTTTTTATACCAATCGCGGACAAGGAATCTCGAGTTTCGGCATTAAAGATAAAGAACATCCTATCTTAGAGTATTTCCCTGCGAACAAAAGCTGGCAATTCACCTCAAGCCACGGGTTCCGCACATTTATTAAGGTCATTTCCGGAGCAAGCACCGCTTTTTACGAACCGTTCCATAACGGAACCAGCAACCTGGCATTTGAGCTTTCCAACAGAATGCTCATAACCCCATCGGAGCTTCGCATCGAAGAAACCAACAAAACACTCGGCCTTATAACCACGGTTACATACTTTACCATACCGAATGATTCATTCGGCGGGTTAGTGCGAAACGTAACGATCCGGAATACGGGACGCTCTGCAAAAAAACTGCAAATCATCGACGGCTTGCCGCAGATCGTTCCCTTCGGCACGAACAATTGGTGCCTTAAGGAAATGAGCAGGACCATAGAAGCGTGGAACAAAGTCGATAACATGGAACATAACGTCCCCTTTTACCGGCTTGCCGTTGATCCTGCAGATCGGCCCGAAGTTGTCCATATAACCGAGGGTAATTTTTATGCGGGTTTTCAGAACATAAACGGTACGAACAAACTGATACGTCCGATCATCGACCCTCAAACCGTTTTCGGCCAAAATACCGACTTCTCATGCCCGCACGCTTTTCTGGAAAACAAGATCTTTAAGCAGCCCTCACAAGAAGCCTTTGCCAGCAAAACGCCTTCTGCCCTCCTTTTGCTCGATGTAACGCTCCCTGCGGGCCAGTCTAAAACATTCCATGCCGTAGCCGGCTATATGCGCAATATCGGTTTATTGAATACATCGGTCAAAAAGATGCTCTCGCAGAACTATCTTGAAACAAAACGAGCGGAAAATCGCGCATGCATTGATTCCCTTCAAAACGATCTGGCGACAAAAAGTTCCTCCCTTGCATTCGACCTCTACGCCAAACAAACGTATTTAGATAACATTATGCGCGGCGGATACCCTATCACTTTCAGACCGGGCGCTACATTCTATCTCTATTCCCGTAAACACGGAGACCTGGAACGTAAACCAGAACCGCCGGTGTGACACCTGGTTTAACCCTGATATTCAGGACGAAAACGTCATCTTCTTCTTTAATCTTCTTCAGCTGGACGGTTACAATCCTCTTGTGGTAAAAGGGGCTAGTTTTCTGGTCAAAGACATGCCCAAGTGCAAAGCCGCGATCAAACCGGTCGTTACTGCCGGAGCCATCGAAACCTTATTCCTGTACCTTGAAAAGCCCTTTACTCCCGGTGAGATCATTATCTGGCTTGAGGATAACGGGATCAAACTTTCCGTATCAAACGACACATTCTTAAACACTCTCATGCAATTCTCAGAAAAGATCCAGGAAGCCGAACACAGCGAAGGATTCTGGTCAGACCATTGGACGTATAATCTGGATATCCTCGAAAATTACCTTGCTGTTTTTCCTGAACATGAAACGCAGATCCTTTTCGAAAAAAAGGTTTTTACCTATTTTGACAACGTAGAATGCGTCAAGCCTCGTCACGAAAAATTCACCCTGCACAACGGCACCGTTAAACAACTGCACTCCGTGCATGCCGATGCTTCAAAAAAAGAAATAATCAAGAAACGCAGTGAAGCTCCCCATTCCGTGAGAACCTCAGGAGGGACAGGTCCTGTATATAAGACAAACCTTATCAACAAACTCATCAACCTTTTTACGAACAAACTCTCGCTTCTCGACCCCGAAGGAGTCGGGATCGAAATGGAAGCGGATAAACCCAATTGGTACGATTCCTTAAACGGCCTCCCCGGTCTCATCGGCTCATCGCTGAACGAAACATTCGAACTCAGAAGACTTGCGCTCTTCATTAAAGAAGCACTCTTGAGATCTCAATCCGCGACAATCGCGGTCAACGCAGAAACCCTGGAATTCCTTCTGCACGTAGACGCTGCCATAAGAGATTATCTTGCGAGTTCAAACCCCGAAAAAGATTATCTTATCTGGGACACCGTGTATGCGCACAAAGATGCTTTCCGCAATAAGATTAAACTAGGGGTCAGCGGAGCGGAAACAAATATCCCTGTTGAAAAACTCATCGCTATCATTGACACAGCACTACGAAAGATCGATCAGGGCATTGCAAAAGCATTCAATAAAAAAACCGGGGTCTATTCAGGTTATTTCATGCATGAAGTAATCGAATATAAATCCCTTAAAGAACCGTATGTTTATCCTACAAAGTTCAAACAAAAGCCTTTGCCGCTCTTTCTTGAAGCTCATGTGCATGCCATGAAGGTATCCGCAAGCAAAAAACAAGCCCTTGAACTTTACGGGTCGGTCAGAAAAAGCCCCCTTTACGACAAAGCACTTAAAATGTATAAAGTGACCGAATCCCTCAACCCTTGTCCGGAAGAAATCGGCCGTTCCCGCGTATTTCCGTCGGGGTGGCTGGAAAACGAATCGATATGGCTGCATATGGAATACAAGTACCTGCTTGAACTTTTACGCAATGAATTGTTCGAAGAGTTCTATGCTGAATTCAAGAACACCCTCATCCCTTTCCAGAACCCCGCGCGTTACGGCAGAAGTATACTTGAAAATTCTTCTTTCATCGTAAGCAGCGCCTTCCCGAATAAGAGTCTGCACGGAAACGGTTTTGTCGCGCGGCTATCGGGCTCCACGGCAGAATTCATTCAGATATGGCTTATCATGAACGCTGGACCTAAACCTTTTTCTCTGGACGGAAACAATGCATTAACGCTTTCATTCACCCCCGCACTTCCGGGATGGCTCTTTGACAAAAAAACAAAGACCTACTCCTTTATGTTCTTAGGAAAAACCCTGGTGACGTATTCAAATCCCAAATTGAAAAATACCTACGGTAGCAATGCCTGCCGCATCTGCTCAATTTCTTTCACTGACGCTCAAGGGAAAAAAGTTCACCTCAACAGCAGCATTATCCCCGCGCCTTACGCGCAACAAATCAGGCAAAAGCTCATTCGATCAATCGACGTTGCCTTAGCCTAAACACACAGTACTCAAATTTTAAGTTTTTTTTCGCGTTTCTCTCCGAAGAAAATATATCTTGCTGTAACCTTAATCATAACAACGAGTTATCATATATATGCACAAATGACAAATCTGACAAATATTTATTTTGCCAACCTTGAAAATTGCTAAAAATGATGTATACTTTTTTTGGCTCCGTAAGAAAGGGCAACAAGATTGTGGACCTGATCTAAGGAGCAAGCTTCCGGACTTACGGAGCTCACTTGACAATCTGGACCTAGTGACAAAGGCAAACTAGCAGTAATGCTGGGACGCAAAGCTTCCGGTCCTCTTCCAAGAGGATAGCGGGGTTGCCAAAAGGAATAGCTCAATGTAACCCTAAAGGCACCCTTTAGGGTTTTTTTATTGGCTCTTCTCTTAACGCCCCGGCATTATACGTTTGCCGGGGCGTTTTTTTTGATGCAGCATAATAGAAAGGTACCTGAGATGAAAGAATTGACCCAGGAAGAAAAAAACCAAAGAGTCGTAACATTCCTTAACCGGGAAGAAGTGGATTATCTCGATAAGGTCGGTAAGGACGCGCTCTTTTCAACAGGTTTAAAGGTATCCCGCGCAAAATTGATCTCCTGGCTTGTCGATTTTATGCAAAAGCTCCAGATAAACGGTGAAGGTGTCAAATCCGAAAGGGATTTTGAAAATAGAATAATCGAAAACATTAAAAAAGCGATGAAAACGACAGTCCCACCTGCCACGGAAGGACGAGCGTAAGGAGGTGTGCGATGAAAATGACGGTGATGATCTTAGTAGGCATGGTAGCGGGGTTACTGATAGCCACTGGGGCGTATGCAGGGGACAGCGCCACGATCCAAATCGGCTGCACGATACCTGCCATTCCCGGCGTCAACGCACCTCTCCTGGCTCAGGATCAGCAAGCAGCAACACCGGAAACACAGGACTCCGAAGAAACAGTGTTCGTAAAAAAATCCGCTCAAGATAAAGCTTCACCGATACTCCTAGCGGAACGGAAAACAACACACGGATCAGTGCAAACGATTTATTACCGGTAAGCTGTTGTTAGTGTTACGAAAGTATTGCGGAGAGTAAAAACCTAATCTTCTTGCACCCTCTTTAAGGGGACGTTGTAGAAATACTCAACCCCTTCATAGAGGGTTATTTTTTTGCTGATAGCAACACGAGGGAGATAATAAACAGGCACTGTTTTAAGATTTACAGTGACCGTATGAGGCCCCGCAGTCATATTTATGATCGAATAACGGCCATTTCCGTCAGTCACGCCTTTTCTTCCATTCTCAAGGGTGATCTCGATACCCTTCACCGGTTTATCGATCTTTGAGCTGAACTCTCCGTCACCGTTAACGTCTTCAAATACAAAACCGCTCATTTCGCAACGGGAGATAATGCCAAAATCGATCCTTCGTACCCCAAGGTTGGCGATCGTTGTTTCCTGAATAACAGGAACGGTAACAACATATCCGTTGGGCAACGTTGTCGTATCGATACTGATATTCGCCTTTGTTCCCCGCACCCCGGTAAACCGATAATACCCGAATATATCCGTTACTTCCGACCTGTCATTTCCCAGCCATACCCTGACATTCTCCACCGGAGGATCATCTCTCTGACGCAAACCGTCAGAATTAAGGTCCCGGAAGATATACCCGTCAATAGTTCCGACAGCATCCCAGCGAATACCGGTATCCCACAAAAGACGCATCCCTGCGTTGAAATCAGCCTCAACGCGGCGATCCAAATCGCGATTGCTCGGCCAAGCCTTGCGAACTCTCCAGGATCCATAAAGCTCGGAATCAGCATTCGGACGGTAAGAGATCGAGGAATAGGTTTCAACGTAATTCTCACCTGATAAAAAACTGAGCGCTGAACCTGCGCCGGCTTCTTCACGATATATCAGGCGGAATGTCCCGTAGAATGGTGACGTGCCTATTTGATTTGACCAATCAAAACCGCTCTCCCAGGCATTAGGCTGCGAAACATTTCCCGTGTAGCGCTCTTTCAGCCAATTAAATTCGCTATTATAGAAATAATAGAGTTGACTGAATAAACGGAAGCGCAAGCCCGCATTTACTTTTTCATTATAGTACGAGGAACTGGGAGAAGAATACATCTGGCTGTCCTGATGGTGATAGTCCACAAAAAGATACAGGTCACGAAGGTCTTTAAAAGTCTTGCTTGCGCCTATCCCGGGGCTTTGATAGCGGAATTGCGAGACTCTACCGAGCTCATTCTGTAGAACATACGAACCGTTCAACGATGTATAAGTATCAAGATAATAATTGGCATTCACATTAAAATCCTGATTCCATCGGTCATTATTATCTTCGGCGGGAAAGAGCCTGTCACGGAAGATGTCCAGCGAACTATCGATACTCAATTTATCATGAGGCCTATACGACATCGTTACCAGGTTCCCCATTTCTCCCATATACGATGGCGTACCGATCATCGTGCGAAAATTCTTATCGACATCGCGGAACTGATTTGTCAGGGAGAGTTTAGGCGCCGTATATTTAGCATTCAGAAAATAACCCATATGATCGGAATCAAACGCCACCTGGTATCCCGCGCGCCAATTCTTGCCGATCCCGATATCGCTTAAGAGGTCATACGCGTTCGGCTGCAGGTCACCCGGACGCTGCTTGCCATACCCGTACATATACGAAAAAGCATGGGTCTGATCGTCATTCGGCTTAAAAACGATATTCACACCGTTCAAAAAAGAAGCTCTTCGCTGCGCGATCCCCGGCGCAAGATCTCCAAAGGTACCACCGCCTTCTCTGCCCCAAAATAAATGATACCGGAGTTTTTCAGTGAATATCGGCGACTCGATCATACCGCCGTACAACGTTTCGCCGGGGAAAGTCAAATTGGTAAAAAGCGGGGAATAATACAGACCGCGAATGTTAAAATCATTGAACTTAAGGAAGTGCCCCCGCGATAAACCGATGGTATACGAGCTAAAATCAGTCCTTTCGCGCACCTTGCGGGCAGTAACGCTGGAGTCTAAAACACCATACGGGGTTTCTCCTACTATGCCAAGATCATGGGAATATGAATAATACGACCTGCTGAAATCCTTTGCTTTTGATCCTCCGTAAAACGAGTACCAATCCAAATTATATTTGAGCTTAAAATTCCGCGCCTTCTCTTCTCCCTGGCGCATCAACTCATCATACGTCAATCCTTCGGGAGTCGAGAAAATGCCCATCCAATCAATCGTCCATCGGTCATTATCATCCCAAATATGCAAATAGGTCGGCCCGATGTCTTTACCTGTCACCAAAAGCTCATCCGGGCTTGTTTGCTTGACACTCAATATCTCAGGCTGCGTTACCAGATAACGTCTGATATTCTTGCCGATGATAATATAGGTAGCGCCTTTTCCGATATTAATAGGCTGTAAAACCCTTGAGAAGTTATCATCTAAAGCAAGCACGATTGGGGGTAAGTTTGATCCTGATTTTTCCTGAGGAGCATTGACCACCCCCACTTTATTCTTGGAAGCCTTCATGTCTGAAATGAATTCTTGCTGAATTATTTTTGCGGGGTCGGTGATCTTGGAAGAGCTGCTTTTTACCGCGGATCTCTTTTTCTTAATGGTAACCGACTTACTCAACGGAAGGGCTTTTTGAACGCCTGATTTGCTTTCTACAGGCTCGGCTAACTCCTGTTCATAACTATAATCTTCGGTAGTAATTTCAGGAAGCTCTTCGGAATAATCCGAAGAGACATCGCGCAGCATCTTAATGTATTGTAAGGCGGGTTTATAGCTTGGCTCAACCATCAGAGCCTTTTTGAATTCTATCATGGCTTCATCATATCTGCCTTCCTGATAGAATTTAATTCCTAACTTACAAAGCATGTCGGACATCACCGCATTGGCAAAAGCCGGAACAATCTGGCTGCCGACAAATGTAACGACCAAACATAAAGCAGCGAGCTTTTTCATGGGTTAATGCAACTCTCCCACGCTCTGCACTCCGCCATCAGCACCGATAACTAGCGTAGCCTCCCGCGTTAACACAGGCCCCCGCTTAAAACCCGCGTCAGCCTGCGCCTTGCCAAGATCACTGGTTATAATAAGGTCATACGTACCTTGAGGTATCTCCTCTTTCCAACGAGCTTTTAAAGTACCTTTGTCTGAGGGGAAGGTATAGACGTCATTAAATTCCCCGCGCGCAACAACCATACCGCTGGAATCCATAATATCAAAGGTTGATGCCGCTTGTAAATCGACACTTCCGGTATTGGCAAATGCCGCTTCAACAATAAGCGGCCGGTTAGCGTTTTGCCGTACCACAGAAAGATCGCTAATCTGCGCTGACCGCGTCACCGTGCCTTCT
>CAZJJL010000026.1:11128-15097 GCA_964546325.1 uncultured Planctomycetales bacterium
CACTTTTTTTCCTAAATATCCTGTTCTTGTACTCTGTATTTTATATCTTTTTGGTGTTTTACTTGCAATTTTATTTGCAATTGTTTTCAAAAGAACAATTATTAAAACACTAAGCACTGAATACGAAATTCTTCTACCTCAATATAAAATAATGAAGCGATGCGAATGATCACATCGACCTGAGCCTCTACCTTACCGGTTTGCCCACCGAATTTACCAGCCTGATTCTCAAAGAATAACGCGGCGTATCGGGCACCTTTTGCATCAGCGGGTACTTTAACGGAATAACCGATCTTTTGCTTACCAAACGGAGGAATGATTATCTCTGCCGGAGAAAATGTTATCCAGGGGACAGCAGAAGTTAAAAGCGTTCCGGGAGGAGCGAATTCTTTAGTACCATCACCGCCTGCGACATAAAACCAATCTTCCATATAAAGCCGCATGCTACGGCTATCAGCACTCGAATTTTCAACGGTAATTTCACCATACCGAGACTCACCCGGAAGGATGGAAAGACGTATTTTTGACTGGCTAATACGAGGCAAATCAACTGCCCATGAAAGGGCGATAAGCGCCACCATCGCGCCAACGGATGAAAAAGAAAGAGAAACCAAAAGAAATAATGAAAGAATATGCCTTGTCAGTATGCTCTTTTTCATATCATTATTTTACCATAATGCCTACTATTTGGCTAGGAAAATAATTATTATTTTTTCCCTAACCTCATAGTAGGCATTATGATAGAACGTAACACCTATGCAGCTTCAGAACGAATTACGGGGTAAGCGTAATAGTTACTGAACCAGCATAATTACCTGCTGTTTTATCAAAACCAATGGGAACAACACCTGTATTGTCGCCCTGTCCCGCAGCCAAACCATAGTAGATTCTCAACCAACCACCTGAAAGTGCGGCTTTTGTATAAGCTTTGGCATTGCTATTCTTAAAGCTAACCTTTGCCAAATTTGTTGATGTCGTATCATCAATCTGCTTATCAAAAGTTACATTGATATTATCATCCAGGTTATTGGTCGCATCTTTCTTCACCGATGCAATCGTGTGCGTAATGGTCCATGCTGTTCCGGTATTATCCAAAACACCAATATCTAACGCATAATAGTATCTGCCTCTGAAAATATTGTATGTAGTATCCTGTGTTAACGTTCCAAAAGCGATACCATTTGTGAGTGGAACCTTCGCCCAGGTATCATCACTGGTAGAAGCGGTATTCTTGGAGTCGATCTTCGACAATCCCAAGCTCATCCCGCCGCTTACCGTCGGAACAGCTGCAGTAACGGCAATGGTCTGCGTTGCTCCTGCGAACGCAGCGCCGGCAATGCCAAATACTGCAATTGCAGCGATTAGTGTTACCATATACTTTTTCATCACATCCTCCTGTTTTTACTTCGGTTTTTAAAATATTCTCCGTAAGTCTATAGTTCAATCAGCGAGTAGGTTATTCTCGTGGAATAATCTCCCGCTAAGACATCCTTGGGGATATCAAGCTCATACACCAGCTTGAATGAATCAGAAGAACCACGTGAGTCGGACACGAACAAAGTGGTGTCTCCTTTCTTTACTTGTGACTTATCCCCAATTTTCAACGAACCCTTAGAACCAGTCCCATCTCCTCGAATGGTAAAATGCTCGCCGGGGATCTGGTTCCCATTTGTATTCACCAATTCCGAATACACGTTCTGTAAAACTTGATACGGCTTGCCGATATTTGAATTAATGGTAAACGTAACCTCGCTGCGGCGAGGCTCTTGTCCCGCCTTTAAATTCCTGAATTCAAGCCTTCCGGAAGGATCTTCCGGCGTTATGGATAGATCGAATACTTTAGGATTATCCACAATCAACGATACCGAGTCGATCAACTCGACTTTCGCTCCGCCAAGCGTTTCCAGAAAATACTGAAGCTTTGACTGATATCTTCCCACTTTCTGCCCGCTTACCTGAGCTAACGCATAATCCATTTCAAAAGAATCTGCCGCGCCATTCGGCGAAGAAACATAGATCATCTGCGGCTGCTGCGATACGGGTTTTGCGTCACCGATGACCATACCGGTACGCGCCCCTCGCCCTGCCATTTCAACCGCGTTCCAATCCAAGGTATTACCGTCAGAAGAACGAAGCTCACCGGGCATTGCCTGAAGTATCCGGTACTGTTTGCCTAACCCACCCTTAATCGCAATAGAAACAGACGCTCTTTTTGACTCTTCGCGAGCAGGGCTCAACCTGATCTCTTTTGAACCGGTCACCGTCGTTATTTCGATCTTAGTGCGCGAATCGATCGTCGCGTAAATATTCAAAATAACAGTAACCTGCTGCTGACTGGCATCAAGAGGTTCCAGGATAAAACTTATTCTCCCCATATACGCGCCCGGTGCCACATTCTGTCCGGGAGTAAGCGTATACACGAGTGTGAACGTATCCGATAAACCCTGCGAAGCAGACGTATACAAAAGCTGTTTTCCGGGCATCATCGGAACTGCTTGCTCAACATTTAAAACGCCTTGCCTGTTTGATCCGCGGATACCGTATACCGCAAGATTCTGGAGCGGAAAAATACTGCCGTCAGGCGTTGACAAAGAACTCAACATCATTTGATACACGCGATATTGTTTTGCGATGTCTGTCGTAATGCGCACGGTCATTTCTTTATTGACCGCGCCCGAATCAGAAGCAACATTGCCAAAACGGATATCATTACCGCCTTCATACGGAGTCACCGACAAAGAAAACGCAGCGTAAGCCTTTTGTGCGCAAGAAAAACTAACCGCAAACACTAAAACCGCCAGTAATCGCATCGTGCTCATTTTCTTTGCCATAGGTACCCCCTTTTTATCAGGGTACTATATACCGTTTATGAAGCCGTGTCAATAATTTTGTCGTCTGAAAGAGCTGTAAAAAACAAAAAGCCGAACTGACCCAATCTGTCAATTCGGCTTGAAATCTCGTGGCGTGCCTTAACTCCTCCAAGTCTCGGCAACCGAATAATAATACTTTAATAAACTACTTTATAAAGTATACTGTCAACCTCCTACCCTGTCAAGGTTAAATTTGATGTCAAACTTATCTTAAGCGTATGCATAAAATCGATACGGTAATACTTCCCGGAGCACTCAATAAACAACTCACTTTTTATTTTGCAGAAGAACTTTTCTGTCTGCTCAAACGTGTTGCGTTCTTTCTTAACATAAATCTCCGGGCTCTTTTTCTCACCTGAGACAGTTGCAACCTCATGGATCCTGCAGACAAAATGACGGTGAATAACACTGTGCACTCCCTGAGTTTCAATGATCTCGGAGCTCGCGATCCTGCGCCGCCTTTTATCCTGCGATGTCAAATTCTTAAAAACCAGATTTCGCATGAGGCTCTCCTTTTGAATCCCGGGTTGCCTTAAGGCAACCCGGATATCCCCTTGTATTCCACTTTCTGGCTGGTGGGGATTATTTAGTTAAAACTTTGTACAATTAATTAACTGTTAATATCAAGATTTATTGCACTCAAAGTATGCTGTTTAAATAGGATTGATTCAAGGGGTTAGGAGGGATAAAAGGAAAGCGGTTTCGAAATGTGGTCAGCCACTGGCGCAATGACCACATTTCGCCCCTGTCTCTGTACAGGGGCCAATAAACAACCGCTGGTGCTTTGACACCGTTTTGCCCCCGTCTCAGTACGGGGGCCAATCAACAGCCACTGGCGCAATGACTCCATTTCGCCCCCGTCTCTGCACGGGAGCCAATCATACAGCCACCAGGCAATGAACCAAGTTAACTTCTTAACAAAAAAAGGGTGAAGGTCATCCTCTTCACCCTTTTCTAGAACAAATCAAACTATCCCCCTAGAGCTTTCAACTCACCGCTGCCATCATTTTTGTATAGATTTAAATAAAGCATTCCGATATGCGCAGCTTCTACAAAGATAGTTGTGTTATTTTGAGAATAGCTCCATTTTCTCACTCCA
>CAZJJL010000027.1:0-14313 GCA_964546325.1 uncultured Planctomycetales bacterium
AGGATCTCTATGAATCGCTTATCTAGATTCTTCGGCCCTTTCAGGGCCTCAGAATGACAGCGAGTCCGATATTGAGGATCCTCGTGAGAGAAAGATCTAGGATAGTAGCATAATGGGCAATATTATAACCATTCCGTTACATGAACATTTTATTCCGCGGATAGCAGACTATTTGCAGGAGCGCTATATCGCCCAGGGAAAGGACCTTTCCCGGGTCTGTATTGTTTTTGGCGGGAGAAGGCCGGCGCTTTTTCTGCAAAAAGAGATGGCCGCGCGTTTAAAGAAAGCAATCATCCCGCCGGTATTTTTCTCCATCGATGAATTCATGAAACGGATTGCCCAAGAAAAGGAGCCGATACGTTTCATTCCTGATCTGGAGGCCTGCTATTTGGTGTATCGGCTTTCGCACGAGATCGCTCCGGGTATATTGGAGAATCGTAAGGAATTCTCTCATTTCCTTCCTTGGGCGCGCCAGATACTGCAATTCATTGAACAGGTCGATCTGGAGGATATTCCTGCGGAGCGGCTGGGGAATGTGCAGGCAAAGGCAGAGATCGGTTTTGATGTCCCTGATTCGATCAATGAGTTGTTGAAGAATATCATCGCTATTCGCAGCGCGTATCATGCGCAGCTTGCCAAACAAAAGCTGTATTCCCGCGGGTATATGTATCGGGTAGCGGCTACGCAGGTCCCTCAGGTTGAGTTTGCGGAATTCGATGAAATAATCTTCTGCGGTTTTTTTTACATGCATGAAACGGAGAAGAAGGTGGCGAAGGTTCTGGGAGATCGCGGTATTGCGAGTTTCTTTTTTCAGGGGGATCAAAATCAGTGGAGTGTTTTAGAAAAACTCGGTAAAGATCTTGGCGCCGTGCTCCATGCTGATAGCAGGCAAGCCGAAGAGCCCGGCATTACCATACAAGCCGGTTTTGATACTCATTCGCAGGTAGGGTTGGTGCGGGAGGCGCTTGCTACGGTTAAAGATCACGATAAAACCGTGGTTGTTCTATCCGATTCCGGGGTTGTCATTCCGCTTCTTTCGGAAATTTCTTCGTGTATAGACGATTGCAACGTTTCGATTGGATATCCGCTCGCCAGGAGTTCGCTCTATACGTTGTTCCAGGCGATCTTTAAAGCGCAGATGAGCAAGAAAGGGAACGCATATTACAGTCCCGATTATCTGCGCGTTGTTACTCACCCGCTGGTTAAGAATCTCCTGTGTAGCGATGATGCTTCGGTGACGAGGATCCTCGTGCATAAAGTTGAAGAGATCCTTTTAGGTATGGAAAGAACCGAATTAAGCGGCAGCTTATTCATCGAGTTATCAGAGCTTGAAAGTTCACGCGAAGTTTTTGATTGCGCCTCGATCCTTATGAAAAAAATGGATGTTGAGGTGCGTCGCCAGGAGCTTAAAGGGATACTTGTTCTGCTGCATGAGGTTTTGTTTTCTTCATGGGAAAAAGCGGTTGATTTCAAAGGGTTGGCATTTGCTCTTGGCAGAACTCTTGATGTCGTAACGGAGAAAAGTAATGTAGCCAGGTATCCGTTGAATATGCGTTTGGCAGATAAACTGTATGAGATCAGGGATGAACTTGGCGCGTCTTCGTTCAGCCGGGAACGATTCAGCTCCGAAGATCTTTTTCGCATATTCGAAAATAAGCTGGCGACCGAGAAGATCAGTTTTTCGGGCTCTCCGTTAAAAGGCGTCCAGGTCTTAGGCCTTTTCGAAACCAGGTCGCTTAACTTTGATACGGTTATTATGATGGATGTCAACGAATCTGTTCTGCCGAATTTGACCATCTATGAGCCGCTGATACCGCGGGAGATCATGATCGGGCTTGGCTTGAACCGTCTGGAAAAAGAGGAGGAGATCCAACGGTATCTTTTCCGCCGTTTGATCGCTTCCGCAAAGGATGTCCGGTTGATATATAAGCAGTGCGATGAGCGCGAAAAAAGCCGGTTTCTCGAGGAGATCGTCTGGGAAAAGCAGCGTCAGGCAGGCTCGCTTGATGCGGTGTCAATCGCAGGAGCGCGTTTTTCCGTGAAGGTTACGACCGAAAAACAGCGGATCGCTAAAACACCGGAGATGGTCGCGTATCTTCGTAAACGCCGATATTCCGCCTCAAGCGTTAATACGTATTTGGCTTGTCCGATGCGTTTTTATTTCCAATATGTTTTAGGGATTCAGGAAAAAGAGGATCTGCTGGATGAACCGGAGGCGGCGGATATCGGAACCTTTCTGCATGAATTCCTGGAGGCAGTGTATGCTCCGCATGTGGGGAAGAAGCCTGTTTTTGACGCGGCGTTCGAAAAAACTTTTTTTGAGGCTTTTGACGAGCATTTTGAAAAGTCGTTCCGCAGAAAGATGAAGTCCGATGCGTTTTTGATGCGCCAGCTTATCGAATATCGCTTGCGAACCTTTATCGGCAATGAACGCCGCCGTGATATCGCTGCGGTCATTTCGGTTGAGCGTGAATTTACCGGGCTCGTCAGGCTTGCACAGGGTGATTTTGATTTCAGGGCTTTTATTGATCGTATTGACCGGCTTTCCGACGGAAGTATCCTTATCCTCGACTATAAAACAGGAAGCACGAACGTTATGCCCGGTGACGTTTCCAGAATCGAAGCCGGAGGTATGAGCCGGTCTGCATTGCGTCAAACGCTGAAATCGTTTCAGCTGCCGATATATCTTTATTTTGTTCAGCAGGCGCATTTCTGCCGGGGCGCTTCCGTGAATGCCGCGCTTTATTCAGTGCGCGATATGGAAAAGAATTACGGGTTGCGGGCGATCTCACGGACAAGTCTTTCTGAAGACGCGCGGCGCGATGCAATGGATGTATATCTGAAAGCCCTTGATGCGATCTTTGCCGAGATCCTTGATCCCGATATTCCTTTTGCCGCGGATGATCATGTTTTTCGTCAATGCGCGTATTGTCCGTTTTTCTATATGTGCAGATAAAGAAGGTGTTTTGTTCCCGCCCCGGGAATTTAAAACCAGCCTCGCCCGTGCATGATCGTCAGGCATTCGCTTGATTACGGGATTTCCTCTTTTCTCAAGCTGCTTTGTCCCAAATCCCCATTCGCTAGAAAATAAAACAGATACATCATTCATTCGCCATCACAAGGCCTCGGTTCATACCATCTGTTGTGACGTGATGATTAAAGCTTTTATCCTGCTTCCCGCGGAATACAAACACCATGCTTAATCCGTACGATACACGACTAAACATTGTGTTCTTTTTAAGCCACTCATAGTATAATATAGCTCTATGGCTTCAGTTATATATACGATCGCAGAGAATACCGGTATCATTATTGCCGGCAATGTGTTCGCCACGCTGTTAAGCATGGCCAGCAACATTGTGTTGGTCAGGCATTTGGGTGCCGCCGATTTCGGGACGTATTCGTTCGTATTCGCTTTTCTCGGCTTTTTCGGCATCGTGATGGATCTGGGCACGAGTCGTATCCTTCTTCGCGAGATATCGGCTGATGAGTCGCGCGCCGATATTTTTATCGGTAATGCTCTTATGATGCGGCTGGTCTTGTCAACCGTCGCGGTTTTTCTTGCCTGCGGTATTATCCGTTTTTTTAACTATCCGCTTCAAACCAAAACCTTCGTGTATGTCGCTTCTCTGGGTTTCCTGCTTTCTTTCGGCAGCATTTATCCGCTTATCTTCCAAGGTAAACTGAAGATGGTATATCCCACTCTGATGACGATTGTAGCCGGGGTTGTCAGATTATCGGTGCTGGCGTATTTAGCTTTTATCCACGCGCGGCTCTTTTGGTTCGTTCTTGCCACGCCGCTTATGGAAGTTCCCGGTATCGCGTTCATCATGTTTTTCTCACGGACGTTGATCCGTCCGCGATTTAGGTTTGAGGCAAAGATCTGGAAGTATCTTTTGCGGGAATCCTGGCCGATTGCGTTAACTGCAACATTCATTATGATCTATACCAGGATCGATCAGTTGATGTTGTATCAGATGAAGGGCGATAGCGCCCTGGGCGGGTATTCTGCGATGGTCAAGATAACGGAGATGTTCACGATCATTCCCGGCGCGTTCATGGCGACGGTTTTTCCGCTTTTTTCGAGGTATTTTATCCGTCCGGGGCACATGCTTCAAAAAGCGTATACCCTGAGTTTTAAATATATGTCGGCGATCATTCTACTTATTGTTGTCGGGATGAGTTTTTTTGCCGAGCCGGTGGTGCGGCTTGTTTATGGGTCGCACTATGTTCCGGCAGCTTCTACGTTGCAGATCCTCATGTGGTCCGAGATATTTGTTTTTGTGGGGATCGTCCATTTGAACCTTTTGATCTCGGTTGGACTGCAGAAGATCGATTTTCTCTTTACTTCGACGGGAGCGATCCTTAATGTCGCCCTTAATCTTTATCGTATCCCTCGTTACGGTATTCAGGGAGCCGCGCTTGCGACGGTCATTTCGTATGGGGTTGGGCTTCCCATGTCGTGCTCTTTTCCGCAGACAAGGGCGTACGGAAAAAACAACGGTAGCGGTTTTCTGGCAGCGTAAAAGACGGTTCTTTAGAGTGTCCGTATCGTTAACCGAACACTGAATTTCTTATTAAAGCGGAGGTTTACATGGCTCGGAAAATCATGGTCATAAGCGGTAGTCCCAAAAAAGACGGTAACACGGCAAAACTCGTACAGTGGTTCAAGGAGGGAGCGGTGACCAAGGGCGCGGATGTTGAGATCGTTGACGCAGCGTCGTTGAAGTATAAGACCAACGGATGTGTCGCATGCATGGGATGTCAATCAAAGAAAGAATTCGGCGGGTGCGTTATTGACGACGAGGCGTCGGCTGTTTTGCGCCGGATCCCCGGTATGGATGCGATCGTGCTTGCAACCCCGGTATATTTCTTCGGGCCGAGCGCGCAACTTAAGCTGATCCTTGATAGGTTTTATTCTCTCTGCAAGTTTGATCGTGTAAAAGGGAGCGTTGAAACTGCCCTGAAAGGGAAAATAGTCGCGGTTATTGCCAGTTCCGGAGGGCCTAATCTGGATACGGGATTAGCTATGATCCGTCAAACATTCCAGACGGTGGCGGGATTTTCAGGCGCCCGGTGCGAAGCGCTTTTGGTTCCGGGAGCCGGTTTATCCGGCGCTCTTGCGGGAAATAAGGATGCCCGTGAAAAAGCGATCGCTTTCGGCGCTATGCTTGCGTGATCATCTTCCGAGACTGGCGACACTCGACTGAACTTGCGCGCGTGCGGACTTGAAATCCGGTTATTTTGTTCTAGCCATCACCCGGATTGTTTCGTTCCTATTGACCATAGACTATCGACCACTTAATTTTTGAGCGGAGCTATATGGGTAAGATAAAACTCGACCTTCATGATATCTTCAATAAGGGTAATTTGATCGAACGCGAATTACAGCGTGTTATCGATGAGGCAGTGGCTAAACGGATCGATGAAGTAGAGATCATTCCCGGTAAAGGGAGCGGACAGTTAAAGAAAGCGGTGCTGCGGTTCCTGAACAGACCGGATATCAAGAGGCTGTATCATCGGCTGGATATTGATAACAAAAACTTCGGCAGATTGTTCGTGTACTTCAGGCATATTCGCTAAAAGATAATCCGGGCAACATGTTGCGATGTCATAACGTCACAAGAAAAAAATTTTGCTTTTCCTTGTGACGTTGTGACGTGTGACCGTGTGACCCGGTTTTTTTTGAAGTACTACGCGGTAAGCTTATGCTTGATGCATAAAACGCGGATCTCATCAATAAGCTTTTCGATCTCGTTGAAGTCATGCGTCGAGGCGTGCAACGGCAAATAGGCGATTTCTTTGATGCCGCGTCCTCCCAGGCGCATGATCCGTTCTTTAAGGTGGTAGTCTGAAGCGTCAAAGAAGCTTGTGTCAAGTATGATCATATCGGGAGATTCGGAGGTCATTTTTTCAAAGATCTCCTTTTCGGTGCTTGCTTGCCGCAGCTCGATATTTTGCCCTATCGTTGCCAGTTGTTTTACCTGAGAGTTCAAGAAGTGGAATGTCTCTTGCGAAGGTTCTACAAGCAGGATCTTAGCTTTTATCAGGACGTCCCGGGTTGAGAACGGTCCCGCTTTCTTATAGAAATCGATTTCCGGGAACTCCACTTTCTTAAGCAAGCGGACGATCTCCTTATGCAAATCATCGAGTTTGAGCGGTTTTATGAAGAGCGCATCATAGAGGTTCTCTTTGTAGAGGCCTGCTCCTTCATCCGGGAAGGCGGTTATGATGATGATTTGCGTGGCAGGGAAGGTGCGGCGGACGATCTTGGCGACTTCCGTTCCTTTGAATTCCGGCATGAGGATATCAAGGAGGATGATCTCAAAACGCTCTGATTTCATGATCTCGATCGCTTCTTTACCGCTTAATGATCCTTTGACAAAAAAACCCTTCGACCGTAAGAAACGGGAAAGCGTATCGACAATATCCGGCTCATTGTCTACGACGAGTATGCGGGGGATGCTTTTTTCCATGGGTATCCTTTCGGACCTATTATACAATAAATAACTTGCAAAACACAATTTTTTTGGTATACTCACTCTACCAAAGCTGTAAGGAAGCAGGAACTGCATATGCACTCCTCCCGAAGCGTTTCAGAATCCCTTTCCTGACAGATATACTCGAATTAATTTGCTTGAAGCCGTGTGGTTCATACGGTATAATACTATCTCACATTGTTAAAGGAGGTGACTACGTTGGTTCTCGTAAAGGAAATGAAAAAGAAAATAATCGAAAATTATAAAACGCACACCCAGGACACCGGCTCGACCGAGGTGCAGATCGCGCTTTTGACTGAGCGGATCAATAACCTAAGCGATCATTTTAAGTCCCATAATAAGGATCATAATTCCCGCCGTGGGCTTTTAAGCTTGGTTGGCAAGCGCCGCAGGTTGTTGAATTATCTCAAGAAAAAAGATGTAAAGAAGTATGAAACGATGCTTGAGAAGCTTAGCCTCCGTAAATAAGCGCGTGTCCTTACATATATAATACGGTACATAAGGGTAGACAGAGAAAGAGAATAGAAAGGTTGTGTAATGAATATACGTTTTGGAAGGAATGATATTGTTGTTGAAACCGGAAAAGTAGCCAAACAGGCAAACGGGTCCGTAACGGTACAGTATGGCGGCACGGTTGTGTTGGTTACCGCTTGTATGTCCAAGGAACCCAAGGTGGGCCAGGGGTTTTTCCCTCTCATGGTTGAATACCAGGAAAAAACCTATGCTGCCGGCAGGATCCCCGGTGGATTTTTTAAACGCGAAGGAAAACCTTCTGAAAGCGAAGTTCTTACCGCACGCCTCATTGATCGTCCTATTCGCCCGTTATTCCCGCATGGTTTCTTAAATGATGTGCAGATTGTTGCGTTGGTGCTTTCCAGCGACGGAGAGAATGATCCCGATATTATGGCGGTTAACGGCGCTGCATTTGCCTTGGCAATATCGGATATCCCGTTTTGCGGTCCGGTGGCATGCTGCCGGGTCGGCCGTGTTGACGGAAAGTTCATTTTAAACCCTACGTATGCAGAACTTGATGCGGCTGATCTGGATGTTGTTTTAGTCGTCAACCGTAAGGGTGTGATGATGCTCGAGGCTAAATCAAAAGAAGTGTCTGAAGATACATTCCAAGAGGCGCTGCAGTTCGGTTACGATAATGTGCGGCCTCTTCTTGACGCTCAGGATGATTTTGCCAAGCAGTTCGGCAAGCCGAAAGCACAGGTTCATTTAAAGACTGTCCCGGCTGAATTATTCGGGAAAGTGCAGGAACTGGCACTCGATAGATTAAATGAAGTTTATAAGCTTACGAAAAAAGATTCCCGCGAGGAAGCGCTTGATATCCTTGCCCGCGAGATCAAAGAAAAATTGATCTCCGAAGGGTATGAGGAAGTTGATATCAAAAATGCGCTGTATGAAGTCGAGAAAAAACAAGTGCGCGGAAAGATACTCAACGACGGTATTCGCGTTGACGGTAGAGGGTTCAAAGATGTGCGCACGATCACCTGCGACGTACCCTTCTTGCCGAGAACGCATGGATCGAGCCTTTTTACCCGAGGACAAACGCAGAGCATGGCTGTCACGACGCTTGGTTCAGGCGACGATGAGCAGATGATCGAAGCGCTTGAAGGGGAAAAGACAAAGACATTTATGCTGCATTATAATTTTCCGCCGTTCTCTGTCGGAGAAACAGGCCCGATGAGAGGGGCAGGCAGGCGCGAGATCGGCCATGGCGCTTTGGCTGAAAAGGCGTTGATGGCGGTTATGCCTCAAAAAGAAGAATTTCCCTATACGGTCCGCGTCGTTTCCGAGATCTTAGAGTCAAACGGATCTTCGAGTATGGCGACTGTTTGTTCTGCGACTCTTGCGTTGATGGACGCCGGCGTTCCCATCAAGGCTCCGGTCGGCGGCATGGCAATGGGGCTTGTCAAAGAAGGCGATAAAGCGGTGATCCTGACCGATATTGCCGGTGTTGAGGACCATTTAGGCGATATGGATTTTAAGGTCGCCGGAACCGCCAAAGGTATTACCGCGGTGCAGGTCGATCTTAAGATCGACGGCATCGACCTTGATCTCTGCCGAAAGATCGTCGAGCAAGCTAAGGAAGGCAGAATATTCGTTCTTGGTAAGATGCATGAAGCGATCGCCAGCCCGCGCGCGGAACTTTCGACGTATGCTCCTCGCATTGAAGTTATTAAGATCAATCCTGAAAAAATCGGAGGTTTGATCGGTCCCGGAGGCAAAACGATCAAAAAGATCATCGCTCAGACCGGCGCAAGCATCGATATCCAGGATGACGGAACGGTTTTTGTCTCCAGTGTCGAAGCCTTCCGTTCTCAGGATGCTATCCGGATGATCCGCGCTTTGACCGACGAAGTTGAGGTCGGGCGTGTGTATCCCGGCAAAGTCACCCGTTTAATGAAATTCGGCGCGTTTGTCGAAATTGCACCCGGTAAAGAAGGTCTGGTGCATGTTTCGGAGCTTTCTAAGACCTATGTCAAGGAAGTTGAAAGTGTCGTAAAAGTCGGCGATACGTTCAATGTCAAGGTCGTAGGCGTTGATGAATTAGGGCGGGTTAACCTCAGTAAAAAACAGGCTGAAGACGACTCTGCACCTGCAAAGTGAAAGAAAGACGCTTAAATGAAATTAAGGGAGTAATCCTTGTTGCGGCTGGCCTGATTGTTCTGGCCAGCCTCGTTTCATTTGACCCGTTTGACCTGTCGTTTTACACGTCTCATCCCAATATCCCCGCGCATAACTGGATTCGCACCGTCGGCGCATATTTTGCCGGGGCGGTCCTTTTTTTATTCGGCTGGGCCGGGTACATTATCCCATTCTTTATTCTTTTCCTCGGCGTGCGGCTTTTCCGGCACGACATCCCTGATCTGCGCGCTCCCCGTATCGTGGGGCTTTTGGTGCTTATTCTTTCCGCCAGTTCCCTTGTCGGTATGTTTAACAGTTCTAATAATGCGCTTTCGTTCTCCTACGGAGGTATTTTAGGGTACGCTATCTCGACGTTTGTCGTCACCTATTTTGGAAGGCTTGGAGGGTTCATCGTATTCGGGACATTGATCTTGCTTTCGTTGGCTTTAGTTACGGAAGTCCTTATTTCGACGCTTTTAATGCATGCGACCAGTAAAGTCAAAGATATTGCCGAACCGTTAAGCGGATTCAAGCGCAAAGACGCGAAGGTTTTTGATCGCCGGCAGCCAAAAGAAACGAAGGCTTCAAAGGAGGAAAAACCTTCTTTAATGGCGCAGATGAAAGCGAAGATCCAGGAAGCGGTGCATAAACCTTTGCCCGAAGAAAGCAAGCCGCGGATCCAGATTAAGGACCATTTGAAAGATAAACAGGCCGAAGAAAAACCAAAAACAAAAGAACGGCCTAAGGAAGTTATTATCGGCGATTATCGTCTTCCGACGATCGATCTCTTGGAGGATCCTCCGGCGGTTAAACAGGTGGATGAGGATCTTGAGGGGAATGCAAGGGTTCTTGAAGAAACCTTCTCCGATTTCGGCATTTCCGTTAAAGTTACGGACATCGAACGCGGGCCGGTTATTACGCGGTATGAATTAGAGCCTGCGCCCGGTGTTAAGTTGACACGTATCGTTGCTCTCGAAGATGATGTGGCTCTTGCCATGAAAGCGCAGTCAGTCCGTATTATTGCGCCTATTCCCGGTAAGGCGCGCGTGGGTGTTGAAGTGCCGAATACGCAGAGTGTTTCGGTTTACTTAAAGGATGTTTTAGCTTCGAATGATTTTACCAAATCAAAGTCAAAATTAACGCTCGCGCTCGGTAAAGATATTGCAGGGCATCCTGTTGTAGCGGATTTAGGGGATATGCCGCATTTGCTGGTCGCCGGGACAACCGGTTCCGGTAAAACGGTCTGCGTTAACTCGCTGATCATGTCGCTTTTAATGCGTAATACTCCGAATGAATTGAAATTACTGATGGTCGATCCGAAAAAAGTCGAGATGGCGCATTATAACGGTCTTCCTCATTTGATCTGTCCTGTGGTGACCGACGCAAAAAAAGCGTCGGCCGCGCTTGGTTGGGTCGTGAATGAAATGCAGGAACGCTATGATCTGTTGCAGCAGGCAGTTGCCCGGAATATCGATATGTATAATCAGAAGCGCGATAAGGACAAGCTTCCGTATATCGTTGTTGTCATCGACGAAATGGCTGATCTTATGATGGTGGCGCGCGACCAGATCGAGAGCGCTATAACCCGGTTAGCCCAGCTAGCCCGAGCGGTCGGCATTCACTTGATCATGGCGACTCAACGGCCTTCCGTTGATGTTATTACGGGCGTTATCAAGGCGAATTTTCCGGCGCGTATTTCTTTTAAAGTCGCTTCAAAGGTCGATTCCCGGACGGTGCTTGACGCAAACGGAGCGGATAAGTTGCTTGGAAAAGGAGACCTGCTTTTTATGAATCCCGGCGATGAAAAGTTGACGCGCGCGCAGGGAGCCTGGGTTAAGGACCGCGAGATCGAAGAGTTGGTGAATTTTATAAAAGCGCAGGCGCAGCCGGTATATAATGAAGCGATCCTTGAGGAACAGCAGAAAACAGCGCAGGGCGAGAGTGGCGAGAAAGATGAGCTTTATGGCGAGGCAGTGAGGGTCGTTTTAGAGAGCAATCAGGCCTCGGTTTCGATCCTGCAGCGTAAGATGCGCTTATCTCATACGCGCGCAGCGCGGCTTATTGACGCGATGGAAGCCGAGGGGATCGTCGGGCCTTTTGAGGGGAGTAAACCGCGCCGGATCATTATTGACCGGGATGCCTGGATACGGAACAGTGTATTACATAAAAATGAAGGATAATACCATGCCTGCTTATGGCGCTCAATTAAAGGAAGTGCGGCTTTCAAAAGGGATCAGTCTTGAGGACGCGCATCGTAAAACAAGGATCCACGTTAATATCTTAAAGGCGATAGAAGAAGATAATTTTGTCAATATCAGTCCGGTGTATTTAAAGGGTTTCTTGAAAATTTATTGCGAATTCCTAGGGATCAATCCGAGCGAATATATCCCCGATTTCAAGGACACGATCAAGCGTTCCTATATTCCCGAAGAAGAGCCGGTAGAAGAGAAGATCACTAAAATGAAACGGCCTGTCAAACAGGGCGTTCGAAACTTCGATTTACGTAAGTTTCCCGTTGGTGCGGTTGTAGGGGTTAGCGCGGTAATCATCGTACTGATCATTGTTTTTTCTATCATACGAGCGATCGTCGGAGGTATCGGCGCATTTATTGAATCGCGCAAGCGCAGCGCTCCGGTAGCCGCAGATGCCAGACTCAAGCAGCATGAACAGGCGAAGACCTCCAAACAGCAGGCAGCTGCGCAAACGAATACCCAGGCAAAAACGCCCGAGTCGAATGCTCCGCGTCAGGCTGTTCAGCAGGGAATTCGGTTAGTAATTCGGGCAAAAGAAGATTGCTATATTCAATTAAAACAGGATGGCCATACCGTTTTTCAGAGTACGCTTAAGAAGAATCGTTTTGAAACCTGGACTGCGAAAGAGAAAATTGAGCTTTCGTTAGGAAATGCCGGGGCCGTTGTTCTTGAAGTTAATGGCAAGCCTATTCAGCAGCTTGGCCGCCGGAAACAGGCGATCAAGAATATCGTTATTACCAAAGACGGTTTGTCTGTTCTCTGATGCCGGGAAGGCCAACGGTTGGTATTTTGAGCCTGGGGTGTCCGCGAAATTTGGTTGATTCCGAGCGGATACTGGGGCGGTTAAGTTTGAAGCGGTATCGTATCGTTGATATTGCGCAAGCGAATATTGCGATCATTAATACCTGCTCTTTTATAGAAGACGCAAAGAAAGAGTCAATTGATGCGATCCTCGACCTCATCGAACTGAAAAAGGAAGGGGTGATCCGTAAGATCATCGTTTCCGGCTGTCTTGCCGAGCGCTATGGTAAAGAACTTGCTGCGGAGCTTCCTGAGGTAGACGCGATCGTCGGAAGGATCTCCCTTACCGCGTATCAGGACTCTTTTCCGATAGCCCCGTCGCATTACGCCTATTTGAAAATATGCGAAGGGTGCGTTCATTATTGCAGCTATTGTATCATCCCGCATCTGAAAGGAACGTTTGCCAGCCGCGATGCCCGATCGATCCTTGCGGAAGCAGCGCGTTTTAACGACGCGGGGATCAAAGAGCTGAATATCATCGGTCAGGATATTACCGGGTATGGGCTTGATCGTACCGGTAAACGTTTGCTGCCGGCGTTGGTAAAGAAGATACTTAAGGTAACGCCGGATATTCGTTGGATCAGGCTTCTGTATTTGTATCCCGGTTCGGTTGTCGATGAGCTTTTAGACATTATGGCAGGCTCGCCGCGTATATGTAAATATATCGATGTGCCTATGCAACACATCAATGACCGGATCCTTGGTCTTATGAATAGGCGTACGAGCCAGAAACAAATTCGCGCGTTAATTGAAAAAATACGTAAAAAAGTTCCTGACGTGGCAATCCGCACTGCTTTCATTGTGGGTTTTCCGTCTGAGACCGATAGGGAGTTTCAGCAGCTTCTTGATTTTATTCGGGAGTTCCGTTTTGAGCGCTTAGGCGCTTTTATGTATTCCCGCGAAGAGGGGACGCCGGCGTATTCATTGGCGCATCAGGTGCCGCACGCGCTCAAGGCCGCGCGTTTGAACGCGGTAATGGCCGCACAGCAGGAGATCGCGCGGGATGTGAACAAGCGGTTCTTGGGTACAACGCTTGATGTTTTGATCGAAGAGGAAGAGAACGGTTCTTATGTCGGACGCAGTCAGTTTGATGCGCCTGAGGTTGATGGAAGTGTGTATGTTTCTTCGGAAAAAAAATTACAAAGAGGTGATATGGTCAAGGTGACCATTGATGATACGTTAGAATATGACCTTGTCGGAAAGGTGCTCACGAGATGAATATTGCAAATAGACTGACTATGCTGCGGATCTTCCTTACGTTCGTATTTATGTTCTTTTTATTTTGTCATGGGTTTTGGGCGAAGTTGACCGCGCTGATCCTGTTTATTATCGCGGCGCTCTCCGACTATCTCGACGGAAAGATCGCCAAGAAATTCAATCTGATCACCGATTTCGGCAGACTTATGGACCCTATTGCCGATAAAATACTGGTTATCGCCGCGTTTGCCGCGTTTGTGCAGATGCAAATCATAGAAGCGTGGATGTTTGTTATCATTATTTCGCGGGAATTCCTGATAACATCACTGCGGCTTTTTGCATTATCGAAAGGCAAGGTGCTTTCCGCTGCCAAAGCCGGGAAGCATAAGACCGTTTCCCAGATGGTCGTTATATTCTTTATTCTCGGTTTTATCGTTCTTAAAGAAACGATGCTGACATTTTTCACCTGGAATCCGGATTGGGAGAAATTCTTTCAGCAGGGAATTTACGTTTTGATGGTGATCACCGTAGGGTTGACCCTGTATTCCGGGCTTTCGTATTTGTGGGATAACCGCAAGATCGTCGCAAAACTCTGATCGTGGTCGCTATGGTGTCTTTCTGCATTAAGATGTTGGGCTCGTTTTTCGGACTTGGGTATGCGCCGTTGATCCCGGGGACATTCGGGAGTCTCGGAGGGTTGGCGATTTGGTTTTTTGTTAAAGATGCCGTTATGCTCCAGGCCGTATGCGCGGTGTTCATCGCATGTATCGGGTTTGCCGTAAGCGGCCGCATGGAAAAACTCCTTCGTAAAAAAGATCCGGGCGTGGTCGTCATCGACGAAGTGGCAGGAATGATGATCACGCTTTTTGCGATCCCCTTTTCCGTTACTTCAGCGTTGCTCGGTTTTATCCTTTTTCGGATCCTGGACA
>CAZJJL010000028.1:0-13838 GCA_964546325.1 uncultured Planctomycetales bacterium
GGACGTTTGATCCGGTAACTCTCGGACATATCGATATCATAACGCGCGCGCTTGCCATTTTTCCCAATCTTATTGTTGCCGTTGCCCATAATCCTCATAAAAAGCCGCTTTTTACCGTGCATGAGAGGGTAGCTTTGATGAAAGAGGCAACAAAGGACCTTCCCGGTGTACTTATTGAAGATTTTGAAGGCTTGGTGGTTGATTATGCGCATCGGAAGAAAGCGCATGTTATTGTTCGCGGGATACGCATGCTCTCGGATTTTGAATATGAATTCCAGATGGCTCTTACGAACCGTAAGCTCAGCCCCGATATTGAGACGATATTTCTGATGCCGCAGGAATCGTTCAGTTACGTTTCCTCTAAATTATTGAAAGAAGCCGCGGGCCTGGGTGCCGATGTTTCGAGCTTTGTTCCCGCGTATGTTGAGAAGGCCTTGCGTAAAAAATTAGGCTCATCGTGAAAATTCGCATTACACAAATTTCGTTCGAAGGATCGGTCTTCACCGATGCCATTGATCCAAAAGCGCTTGATTTGGATACCGATGTTGTGCATTTTCTCGGGCCTCTGGCCGTGAAGGCGGAGGCGTCCAAGATCACCAACGCCGTCTCCGTTAAACTGCAGGTCGCGGGAAAAGCGGAGTTTTTGTGCGGCCGCTGTTTGAAAGGGATAGAGAGGGATTTACGTAAAGAAATAGCGCTTACGTATCCGCTTGAGGCGACAGAACAATTCATCGATCTTGATCCGGATATTCGCGAAGAGTTGATTGTGGATTATCCTATTAATCCGCTGTGTAGCGCTGACTGCAAAGGGTTATGTGCCCGATGCGGTAAGAACTTAAACGAAGGAGGGTGTACCTGTGCCATTACCAAAGCAAAGACATTCTAAGGCGCGCGGACGAAAGCGCCGTACTCATTGGAAACTTGCCGGGATAAATTTTTCGTCATGCCCGCAGTGTAAGCAACCGAAAGTTCCTCATCGTGTTTGCGCCGTGTGCGGTTATTACGGCGGAAAGCAGGTCATGGAAGTTGCGGTAAAAGCAAAGAAGAAAAAGAAGTCCGCATAAACGGTTGTTAAGCGATACCAACGTGATACAAACGAAAGAGAGCACATGAAGATCATCGTCGATGCTATGGGGGGAGATCATGCCCCTGAAGTAGTTGTTGAAGGTGCGATCGCTGCGGTCCATGAGTATGGCGTTGATGTGGTTTTAGTCGGCGACGAAAAAGCCATACAGGACATTTTAAAGAAGCATCGGTATGCCGGTAACCGTATCACAGTGCATCCGTCTCAAGAAGTTATAGGCATGTCGGAACCTGCGGCTGCCAGTGTTCGTAAAAAACGCAAGTCTTCGATCGTGGTGGGTATGGGGCTTTTGAGCGAAGGGGTCGGAGAGGCATTTGTAAGTGCCGGCAACACCGGAGCCGTTGTGTGCGCTGCTACCCTTGAGTTGAGGCTTTTGCCCGGTGTGGAACGCGCCGGCATCGCGGTTATTACGCCGACGTTAAGCGGCATATCGCTTATTATTGATGTAGGCGCTAATATCGATCCTAAGCCTATCCAGTTGGTGCAGTATGGCATCATGGGACAGGCATACAGCAAATTAATATTAAACAAATCTAATCCTACCGTCGGACTTTTGAATATCGGAGAAGAAGAAACGAAGGGGACTGACGTGATCAAGGATGCGTACGAGTTGCTTTCGCGGAGCGGGTTGAATTTTGTCGGCAATGTCGAGCCCAAAGATCTTTTTTCCGGTAAAAGTGACGTTATTGTCTGCGATGGTTTTGTCGGTAATGTCATGTTGAAAGTCTCCGAATCTGCCGCTGAGACGCTGAATGTTCTGTTGAAACGCAGTTTGATGAGTAATCCTCTCGGTAAATTAGGGCTGCTTCTTTTAAAGAAAAGTTTTGTCGCGTACAAAAAGCAGCTTGATTATTCCGAGTACGGCGGCGCACCGCTTTTAGGCGTTAACGGAGTGGTTATTATAAGCCATGGCAGATCAAATCCCAAAGCGATCAAAAACGCTATTCGTGTCAGTAAAGAAGAAGTTGAGCGCAAAGTTAATGAAAAGATAATCGAAGCTGTGTCAAAGGCTGGGAATAAGGAATCGGCATGAAAAAGGTCGGTTTTATAGGCATTGGCTCGTATGTTCCTCATAAGGTCCTTACGAACGCAGATCTGGAAAAGATGGTTGATACCTCTGATGAGTGGATCACTACTCGAACGGGGATCCGCCAACGAAGGATTGTAGCTCAAGGAGAGGCCACTTCCGATCTTGCCTGTAAGGCCGCGCTGCACGCGCTTGAAGAAGCCAAAATTAAGCCTGCGCATATAGATCTTCTTATCGTTGCGACGATCACCCCCGATATGCAATTCCCTTCTACCGCTTGTCTAGTGCAACATCGATTAGGAGCGACGAACGCGATTTGTTTTGATGTTGCGGCGGCTTGCGCCGGATTTGTCTACGCGGTAACCATAGCCAAGCAGTTCATTGCGCGCGGCTCACTTAAGAACGCGCTTGTTATCGGCGCAGAAACGCTTTCGACGATCACCGATTGGCAAGATCGTAATACGTGTGTTTTGTTCGGTGACGGCGCGGGCGCTTGTGTTCTGTCCGAAGTAAAATCAGGGGGGATCCTCTCGAGTTATTTGGGAAGCGACGGCGCCATGAGTGAATTATTAATGATCCCGGGCGGCGGTTCGCGTCACCCTGCTTCGCATAAATCTATCGATGACCGCCAGCATTTTATTAAAATGCGGGGTAATGAGCTTTTTAAGATCGCAGTTAATGCTATGGCCGAAGCTGCTTGTAAGGCGGTTGAACAGGCGGGGTTAAAGGCCGAAGATATTGATCTGGTCATTCCGCATCAAGCCAACACGCGCATAATAAACGCGGTAGCCAGAAAATTGGGACTTACCGAAGATAAAATATTCCTGAATATCGAGAAATACGGCAATACATCTTCAGCATCCACGATTATTGCTTTAACTGAAGCAGTCGCTACAGGCAGGGTGAAAAAAGGAGATATTATCCTTTTAGACGCTTTTGGAGCAGGATTGACCTGGGGAGCCTGTGTTGTAAAATGGTAGGATATTTATTCGCGGGACAGGGAAGCCAATATATAGGTATGGGCAAAGACCTTTATGAGTCTTTTCCTGTAGCGCGTGACGTCTTTACGAAAGCAGATGCCGCTCTTGGTTTTTCATTGTCTACGCTTTGTTTTGAAGGCCCTCAGGAAGAGTTGACCAAAACCAACAATTCGCAGCCTGCGATCTTAACGATGAGCATCGCTTGTTTTAAGGCTCTTGCCGCTCTTTCAGGCGATACATGGCAACCGGCGTATCTGGCCGGTTTAAGCCTGGGGGAATATTCCGCGCTTGTCGCTGCGGAAGCAGTTGCGTTTACGGATGCGGTTAAACTTGTTCGTTTGCGCGGCGAATACATGGAAGAAGAGGCCCGGAAAAAACCGGGGAAAATGCTTTCTATTATCGGCCTCGATAGTTCTGAGGTAAGAAAGATCTGCCAGGAAGTCGGCGCTGAGATCGCGAATTTGAATTGTCCGGGGCAAACGGTTATTTCCGGCAAGGGGGATGCGCTTATGAAAGCCGAGCCTCTTGCGAAGGAGCGTGGGGCAAAGATGGCGGTTATGCTTGAGGTCAGCGGCGCGTTCCATTCGTCATTTATGAAAGGTGCTGCGGATAGACTTGCGGCAGAGCTTCAGAAGGTTTCTTTTTTTGAACCTCGATTTCCCGTTGTTAGCAATGTGACTGCCCGGCCTTTTGCGAATGCGGCAGAAATAAAAGAAAAACTGATAGAACAAGTTTATACCAGCGTTTATTGGGAAGAATCAATGCGGTATATATTAGGTAAAGGGGTAACGCAATTCCTGGAGTTCGGCCCCGGAAAAGTATTAAAGGGTTTGATGCGCCGTATTGATGCCAATGCTACGGTGATAAACGCCGAGAAAAAAGAGGATATTGAGAAGCTTGCGGCTGGGTAGTCCATGAGTCATTGCGATGAGCCCGATACATTAATCGCAAGGCGACGTGGCAATCTAAAAACGTGATTGCTTCGCCTATTCTTCGTTTATAGCGGGGCAAATCAGGTTCGCAATGACGTAAGTGGAAAGGAGACATGTATGCGTTTAGAAAATACCGTAGCATTAGTAACCGGTTCCGCGCAGGGGATTGGCCGCGAGATCGCGCTTACCTTGGCCCGTGCGGGAGCAGATGTGGTCATTAGCGACGTAAATCTTGAAAGATCTCAGGCAACAAGCGCTGAAATCGAAGCATTGGGAAGAAAATCCATGGCTCTTGTTTTGGATGTTACCCGGTCCGCGGAAGTGGATGCTGCGGTAAATAAAATTCTTGACAAAATGGGAAAGGTTGATATATTAGTTAACAATGCTGGCATCACTAAGGACGGTTTATTGCTTCGCATGAGTGAAGCGGATTGGGATGCGGTGTTGAATGTAAACCTAAAGGGCACATTCAATTGCACGAAAGCCGTCTCAAAAGTGATGATCAAACAGCGTAGCGGCAAGATCGTCAATGTCGCTTCGATCATTGGAATTATTGGAAATGCAGGCCAGGCCAATTACGCCGCTTCTAAGGCAGGTGTCATTGCGTTAACCAGGACGACGGCCAAAGAGCTGGCAAGCCGCAATATTAATGTCAATGCGGTTGCGCCCGGGTTCATTCAAACGGCAATGACGGATAAGCTTTCGGATGAAGTGAAGCAGAAAATGATGGCAGCTATTCCGCTGAATAAATTGGGCACGCCCGCTGATGTTGCAAATCTTTGTTTATTCCTCGTTTCCGAAGAGTCCCGGTATATCACCGGTCAGGTTATTGTGGTAGATGGCGGCATGGTTATGGCTTGAAACTCAGTATACAACGTCTTTTTTAGACAAAGAGAAACACATAAAGGAGGACAGAATGTCAGTACAGGAAAAGGTAAAATCAATTATTGCTGAACAACTTGGAGTTAAACCCGAAGAAGTCACTCCTGAGGCATCTTTTATTGATGACCTGGGCGCTGATTCTCTGGACACCGTCGAATTAGTTATGGCGTTAGAAGAGGAATTCGGTATTGAGATTCCTGATGAGGATGCTGAAAAGATCACCTCGGTCGGTGATGCCGTAAAATACATCGAAGAAAAAACGGGCAATAAGTAATGCCTGTGAACATATAATACGATATCATTAATACCCCGCCACGAAATGTCGGCGGGGTAACTTTTAATTTCCTTCCGATGATTTCGCTTTGACAGGTATGCGTAAAAAGGCAGTACACTATTGCGTGTCAGTAAGGTATTAACTTGAGATTGCAGGGGGTTTTCGGCATTATGAGCGAAAAAAGAGTTGTTGTTACGGGTTTAGGGATCATTTCTCCTGTTGGCAATGATATTCCGGTGTTTTGGAAAGCATTGTGCGAAGGTAAATCCGGCGTCGATAAGCTGATGACGTTTGACGTTTCAAAATTCGATAGCCGCATTGCCGGTGAGATCAAGAATTTTGACCCGCAACTATACGGTCTTTCCAAAAAAGATACGCATCGCATGGAGAAATTCGTGCAATTCGCCATTGCTGCCAGCCGCCAGGCTGTTCAGGATTCGGGTATGGATTTGGAAGCGGAAAATAGGGATAGGATCGGTGTTGTTATCGGCTCAGGTATCGGTAGTTTAACGATAATCGAGCATGAATACGAAAAGTATTTAAAGAATGGCCCCGGCCGGATAACTCCGTTTTTGATCCCGATGCTTATTGTTAATGAAGCTGCCGGTCAAGTAGCGATGGTTCATAAATTACGGGGACCGAATTCATGTACGACCACCGCGTGTGCCTCGGGTAGCCATGCTATTGGAGACGCTTTTCGCATTATTCAGCGAGGCGATGCGGATGTGATGGTAACCGGCGGCACGGAAAGTTGTATTGCGCATCTTGGTGTCGGCGGTTTTTGCGCGTTAAAGGCCCTTTCTACGAGAAATGACGATCCGCAGCGTGCAAGCCGTCCTTTTGATGCGGAACGGGATGGATTTGTCATTGCTGAAGGGTGCGGCGTCGTGGTTTTAGAAAGCTTGGAACACGCCCAAAAACGAAATGCGCATATATATGCGGAGTTGGTCGGGTTCGGCATGTCCTGCGATGCCTACCATATTACTGCGCCCGATCCCGAGGGAGAAGGCGCCGCGCTTGCTATGGATTGGGCTATGAAAGACGCCCGCATTAAACCCGAAGATGTCCATTATATCAATGCGCATGGGACTTCGACAAAACTCAATGATAAGATAGAAACGCTTGCGATCAAGAAATCTCTTGGCGCGCACGCCAAGAAAGTTATGGTCTCTTCGACAAAATCCATGACCGGCCATTTATTGGGAGCTGCCGGTGGATTGGAATTTGTTGTTTGCTGCCTGGCTATCCGCGATAAGGTTATCCCTCCGACCATCAACTACGAACATCCCGACCCGGACTGCGATCTTGATTATGTCCCGAATTCGGCCCGGAAGTTTGACGTTGATGTCTGTATGTCCAATTCGCTCGGTTTTGGCGGCCATAATGCTACGCTGGTAGTTCGCAAATTTAAATAAAAGATAGTCGTGTGCCGTGAGTCGAGAGTAAAGAAATTCTCGACTTAATATCCGAACACGCGACTCAATACACGCAAAATGCCTCATACAATAGCAGAAAAAATATTATTAGCTCACACCGATAAAAAAGATATCAAGCCCGGTGAATTCATTGAGGCGAATGTCGATATAGCGCTTGGCAACGACATAACCGCGCCTTTGGCGATCAGCGAATTCAAAAAAGCCGGGTTTACGAGGGTTTTTGACCGCAGGAAGGTGGTTTTAGTTCCCGATCATTTCGCTCCGGCGAAAGATCTGCGTAGTGCCAATCAATGTAAGGTATTGGCTGACTTTGCCAAAGAGCAGAAGCTGACCAATTATTTCGAAGTGGGTTGCATGGGGATCGAGCATGCCCTTTTACCTGAGCAGGGAGTTGTGCTTCCCGGAGATTTGATCATCGGCGCTGATTCGCATACCTGTACCTATGGAGCGTTGGGTGCGTATGCGACGGGGCTAGGCTCAACTGATCTGGCTCGGGCATATGTCGATGGTAAATGCTGGTTTAAAGTGCCGCCTACTATCCGGTTTGAATATACCGGAAAATTAGGGAAGTGGATCGGCGGAAAGGACCTTATTCTCTACACGATCGGCCAGATCGGGGTTGACGGCGCATTATATAAGGTAATGGAATTTACCGGACCGGTCATTAAAAGGCTTGGAATGGATGATCGTTTCTCGATGTCAAATATGGCTATTGAAGCCGGAGGGCGTGCCGGGATCATTGCGGCAGATGCAATTACGAAAGCGTATTGCAGGTCACGGGCAAAGCGCGCGTTTAAGATATATGCAAGTGACCCTGATGCGCAGTACGAAAAGGCGTATTCATGGGATGTAACGGATATTGAGCCGCAGGTTGCCTGCCCTCATTTGCCGAGCAATGTCAAGCCGGTAAGTTCGTTAGGGGATGTGCTTTTGCATCAGGTTGTCATAGGTTCATGTACGAACGGGCGTATCAGCGATCTGAGGGCTGCCGCCAAGATATTAAAAGGAAGGAAGGTCAAGTCCGGGTTGCGACTCATCGTTATTCCCGCAACACAGCTGATTTATCAGCAAGCAATTACCGAAGGCTTGGTTGAGATATTCGTGCGTGCCGGAGGCGTAGTTTCTACGCCGACGTGCGGCCCTTGTTTGGGCGGGCATGTGGGCATCCTTACGGAAGGCGAGTCGTGTTTAGCTACGACCAATCGTAATTTTATCGGGCGCATGGGGTCTCCTAAGAGCTTTGTGTATTTATCCAATCCCGCTGTTGCGGCTGCATCAGCGATCACCGGAAGGATCACCCATCCACAGGAGGTTTCCTAAAATGAAAAAAAATATTTCTAAGGTATTGGTTGGATTTGTAGGGGTGCTTTCGGCGTTCGTATTCTCCGGGATGGTTTTTGCGCAGTCACTTTCGTCGGTTACCTATGACTCGACGATGTCGTTCACCGGCATGCCGGCGATCCAATCGACGACATATTTAAAAGACAAGAAGTTCCGTTTTGAAATGAATATGCCGAATCAGAAGATGATATATATATTTGACGGGAATAACGCGTATATGTATATGCCTGCCATGGGTACGGCGATGAAAATGCCGGCTGATAAAATAAAAGAGCAGATGGCGGAGAGCAAGGATGCGATGGATTATCGCAATATTCCCGGCTTGCAAAAAGTCGGTGATGATACGGTTGATGGTATTGCCTGCGATGTCTATACGTATACGCGAAGCGAAGCGGACGCGAAGATCTGGGTTTCGAAAGAGCTTGACTTCCCGATAAAAAGCGAAGTTAAGACAAAGGACGGTACGGTAATTACGCGTAATAGCAATATTAAGAAGAATTCCCCGATAGATGACAGTGTGTTTGTTTTACCTGCAGGTGTACAGGCTATGGATATGGGGAATATGGGCGCAATGATGGGCAACATGGGCCATGATATTTCGGGCATGATGCGCAAAGGGAAAGAATAAGGACGATGATCTTAAAAGGTAAGGCCCATATTTTTGGCGACGATGTCAATACGGACGATATTATTGCCGCGAAATACTTGGTGACGACCGATGAAAAAGAATTGGGGAGTCATTGCATGGAAACGATCGCGCCTGATTTTTCAAAAAATGTCTCTGCCGGGGATATCATTATCGGCGGGAAGAATTTTGGCTGCGGGTCTTCGCGTGAACATGCGCCGTTAGCGATAAAAGGATGCGGTGTTTCAGCCGTGATCGCGCGGAGTTTTGCCGGTATTTTTTTCAGGAATGCGATCAATATCGGGCTGCCGTTTTTGGAGCTCGATAATACCGCGGCAATTAAGCAAGGCGATACTTTGGAGATCGATCTTGACGCGGGGGTAATTAAGAATCTTTCGCAAGGGACAACGTACCGGACGCAGGCGTTTCCCCGGTTCTTACAGGAGATCGTTGAACAGAAGGGGTTGATGAATTGGATCAAGAAAAAACAGGGGGCACATGGTGAGAGTAGAAAAAGAAAAGCGTAAAATACAGGTTCTTTGTAACGACGGGGCTTCTATTAAAGGGGTTATCCATATTAACCCTGGTGAGCGCGTTTCTGATTTCTTGAATGATCAACGAGAGGAGTTTGTAGCGATCACCAATGCCGAGTTTTATTTTATTGAAGATGTGCAATCTTTTAAGCTCGCTTCCAAACTTATGGCTAAAAAAGACGTCATTTTCCTGAATAAGTCATCTATTAAATGGGCTGAGGAGTTAAAATGAAAGATAGAAAGTATGCGATTGCGGTTATTCCCGGAGATGGCACAGGTCCTGAGGTAGTTAACGAAGGCTTGAAGGTGCTGGGAGCGGTCAGTAAGAAATACGGTTTTGCCTATGAAACGAAGACATTCGATTTTAGCGGCGAGCGCTATTTAAAGACGGGCAAGCTCGTCGAAGATAGCGATATCGAAGCATTAAAGAAGTACGGAGCTATATTTTTGGGTGCAGTCGGCCATCCCGATGTAAAACCGGGTATCTTAGAGACCCATGTGCTTTTGAAGCTGCGTTTTTCACTTGATCAATATATTAATCTGCGTCCGGTAAAGCTCTATAATGCTGCTTTTTGCCCCTTGAAGGATAAAAAACCGGAAGATATCGATTTTGTAGTGGTACGGGAGAACTCCGAGGGGCTTTATAAGAGCATGGGAGAGTTTCAGAAGAAAGCCACTCCCGATGAGGTTGCGATCCAGATATCCTATAATACCAGAAAAGGCGTCGAGCGTTGTATTCGGTACGCGTTTGATTATTGCCGTAAACGTAATAAAAGGAAGAAACTAACGTTATGCGGCAAGACTAATGTTTTAACGTTTGCCTGGGACCTGTGGCAGCGCACTTTTAACGAGGTGGCCAAAGAGTATCCCGATGTTACGACGGATTATGCCCATGTTGACGCGACGACTATGTGGTTTGTCAAAAACCCGGAATGGTTTGATGTTATTGTCACGGACAATATGTTCGGTGATATTATTACTGATCTGGGCGCTATGGTGCAGGGTGGCATGGGGATCGCTGCCGGCGGTAATATCAACCCGCAGGGAGTTTCCATGTTTGAGCCTATTGGTGGAAGCGCTCCGAAATATACCGGCCAGAATGTTATCAATCCGTTGGCTGCGATTTGCGCTATGGGTATGATGATCGAGACTCTTGGAGAAGTCAAGGCCGCGAAATCGGTTGAAGATTCGGTCATTTCTATTGTGAGCTCAAAATTGAAATCGCTTGGCGCCGGAAAGATGGGGTATTCGACGACGGAAGTCGGCGATCTGGTGGTTGCGAATTTGAGATAGGGAGATAGCGAGTGCAAAAAGATTCTGGTTTGGATGCGGTTTTAATGACGTATGCAGTTTTTGTCTTCGGAGCGAGTATTTGGATAGCATGTTCTGCTATGGCGGGTTATGCTCCTGTAGGCCACGATGAAGCTGAGAAGATTTTAGCCTCTGAGTCTAGCCTTCGGGGCCTCTTATTTAAGGGTCTTTCTAGTAATACTCTGCTGCTAATGATTGGATTCTATAGTTTTTGGATACAATGGATAGCTTCAGTGCTGATTATAGTTGGAGCGGTGAATTTAAAGAAGCCCTGGTGCAAGAAGATATGTTTTGCGGGGATTGGAATATTTCTACTATTTTTGATACCAAATACATGTTATTTTGTATCGGAGATTTTGCTACCTGTTAAAATATGGCGTTGGGCGTGGATCAGCGCAGTTGTTCTTCCGTTGGTAGCAGCATATATTTTTACGATATTTATTGTTTATAAACTTAAAGAATTCAAAATAGTAAATATGGAGAAGTAAAATGAAGAAATCTAAATACAACGTTTGTGTAGTTGGCGCTGGAGTGGTAGGGGTTGAAATGTTGCGTGTTTTGCGTCAGCGCAATTTTCCGGTTGATAACATTAAGGTTTTAGCGCGTTCAGCCAGGAATATGGTGGTCGACGGTGTTACTTATGCAGTTGAGCCAATTTCTCCGGAAGCTTTTAACGGCGTGGATATCGCGCTTTTTGCCGGAACTGAAGGAGAAAAGGGAGCGGCGGTAACTTTTGCTTCTGAAGCGGTCAAACGCGGGGCCGTTGTTATCGATAACGGCGCAGATTTCCGTATGGATCCGAAAGTCCCGCTAGTCGTCCCCGAAGTTAACGGAAAAGACGTAAAAAAACATAAAGGTATTATCGCCAACCCTAATTGTTCGACGATACAAATGGTCGTTGCCCTTGCGCCGATCCATAAGAAAGTAGGCGTAAAGCGCATCATTGTTACGACTTTGCAAGCATCTTCGGGGGCAGGAAAGGGAGCAGTCGAGCAGCTCAAAGAAGAAACCTCCCGCATCGCACATACCGGTTTCGAGAATGTTCATGCCGCGGTCGATAATAAATCCATGGCACAGCAATTGGCGTTCAATGTATTCCCTCATATCGGCAGTTTTGTCGAAGATGATTATACGAATGAAGAGTGGAAGTTGGTCAAAGAAACCCATAAGATCATCGAGACCAAAAAACCGATTTCTCCCGATGACGTTCGCGCATTATTGCGCAAGGCGCCCGGCATTGTGCTCATGGATGATGTAAAGAACAATGTGTATCCTATGCCTAAAGATGTCGAGGGAAAAGATGAGACGTTTGTCGGCCGCATTCGTAAGGATTGTTTTGTGAAGAACGGTCTATGGTTGTGGGTAGTTGCCGATAATCTGCGCAAGGGAGCAGCATCGAACGCGGTGCAGATCGCCGAAGAGTTGATCCGTTAAATCTTTGAAACGCACGATTTGCCTTACTTTGGAATATGATGGGACTGCCTATAACGGGTGGCAGGCGCAAAACGCCAGCCGGTCAGGCCGCGTTAGGCAGAAAAGAACTATCCAATCCGCACTTGAAGGCGCTCTCGGCAAGCTTTTTTGTCGATTTATTTCCATTACAGGCTCAGGCAGGACAGACGCGGGGGTTCATGCGTTAGGACAGACCGCTCATTTTACGGTTGATTCTCCGTTATCGGTTGAGCGCATTAAAACAGGGATCAACGCGTTCCTTCCCGAAGATATAGTTGTTGTTCATGCGCGAAACGTTACCAGCGGGTTCCACAGCAGGTTTGATGCTCTTTCCAAGGTTTACCGCTATACGATCCTGAATAGGCCCGATCGCCCTGTCTTAGATCGGACGAGTGTTTATTTCTGTTCTTTTCCCCTGCATGTTAAAAGAATGCAGGAGGAAGCCCAGGTGTTGAAAGGTAAACACGATTTCAGCGCTTTTCGGGCTTCAGGGAGTTCTGCAAAGGATTCCGTCCGGAGTATCAAGCGTATTGAAGTGCGCAAAAAGAACGATCGCATTACGATTGATATAGAGGCAGATGGTTTTCTGTATGCCATGGCACGCACTATTGCAGGTACGCTTATTGATATAGGAAGAGGGAAATTACCTGCCGGGAGTATGAAGGCTATCCTGATGGCTCGCAATCGTTGCGCTGCGGGTTTTACGGCTCCGGCGCATGGCCTGTGCTTAATGCGGGTTTTTTACCGGAAAATAAGGGGAGTGCGCAGGTAGAAATTTCGAAAATAACATTTGACTAACCGGCAGCTTATGGTATACTTTTGGTTCCATTTGTCATTTAACCGATAGAAGAGAAGTAAGGTAAGGACCTATGAATACAAAGACATATTTACCCAAAAAAGAAGATTTGAAGAAGTCCTGGTATCTTGTTGATGCCTCAGATAAAATATTGGGCAGATTGGCTACGAAGGTAGCTACGATCTTGCGCGGAAAACATAAACCGACGTTCACTCCGAATATGGATACAGGGGACGGGGTCATTGTTATTAATGCCGCAAAGATTAAGGTTACGGGAAGAAAAATGTCCCAGAAACTGTATCGTCGTTATTCCGGATATCCGGGCGGTTTAAGAGAAGTTCCTTTAGAGATGATGTTGGCAAAAAGGCCGACGATGGTCATTAAACTTGCGGTACAGCGCATGCTGCCGCAGGGTCCCTTAGGACGTGATTTGATCAAGAAATTAAAAGTGTATGCCGATGACAAACATGGTCAGAAGGCTCAGAATCCGATCGTTTTGGAGGTTTAAGGTATCATGACGAAAGCTCAGCAGACAAAAAGTATATCTACAGGTCGCAGAAAGAATGCGATTGCGCGTGTTATTCTAACACCCGGTAAAGGCGACATTACGGTCAACAAAAAGAGTTATGACGTATATTTCATCCGGGAAACCGATAGAATCATCGGCAAACAGCCCCTTATTGCGACTAATACGCTTACTAAATTTGATGTAACGGCAAATTTGCGCGGCGGTGGTCTTACCGGCCAGGCAGGAGCATTGCGCCATGGTATTGCAAGAGCGTTGCTTGAGGTCGATCCTTCTTTTAAGGAGGTTTTACGCAAGCAGGGTTATTTGACGCGTGATCCCCGAGCGAAAGAGCGAAAGAAATACGGTTTGAAAGGCGCTCGTAAACGCTTCCAGTGGACTAAGAGGTAACGAAGTATCGTAAGAAGTTTGAAGAAAAGTCCCGCGGGGATTTCCCCGCGGGACTTTTTGTTTTAAGAGCGGATCTGCCTTACAGACGTTTTTCGTGCTCATCAGGAAAGTGTCTTATGGGTAATCTGGAAAGTACGCCTTGAGCATCATTTGGATATTAGGTGGAGAGGCGTTCTTATAGGTACGCTCTCGAGCGTGCAAAGGAAACAGTGTCCGCTTTCATGCGGCAGGCGTCTGTGAAGATGTGAG
>CAZJJL010000029.1:0-12462 GCA_964546325.1 uncultured Planctomycetales bacterium
ACCATCGCTAATTTGGGATTGATCGTGTTGTGCGCAGGCATTGGCACCTATGAGGCTGTCTGGGCCGGTATCTTGTTAATTCTTTTTCATGCGGTCGCCAAAGCGCTGCTCTTCTTGTGCGTTGGTGCTGTTGAGCACAAAATTCACAGCAGGAACATCGAACACATGGATGGCCTTATTCTTGCGTTGCCGAAGATATCCATTATGATGCAGATCGGCATGGCGGGCATGTTCTTGGCGCCGTTCGGTATGCTTATCAGTAAATGGGCAGTTTTACGGGCGTTGGTCGATTATAATCCGGTACTTGCAATTCTCGTTGTTTTCGGCAGTTCAGCGACGCTTTTTTTCTGGGTAAAGTGGATGGGCAAACTGATCACGGTTATCCGTCCGCACGATGATATTGAGCATGATATTCCCCGTTCGGTATGGGTAACCTTAGGGTTGCTTTCCGCTTTTACGGTCGCTTTGTGCGGTTTCTTTCCGGTTGTCTCCAGCTTCTTGATTGAACCGTATTGCCTTGAAATATACGGCCGTTCTGCGATCATGAGTCCGGGTAATATCGTTATTATGGCAAGTATGCTTGCCATGGTCATGTTATTTCCTCTTAGTTTCCTTGTTTTCGGCAAACGGGTTAAAGTTGTTGACGCGTATTTAGGAGGGGCCAATACCCGTTCAAGTACCGAGTTCCGTAATTCTCTGGGGCAGGTTAAGAATATGGAGCTTCGGGGGTATTATCTTGAGAAATATTTCGGGGAACACCGCTTATTGAAGGTCGGCATCGTGATATCTTTGATCTTAACCGTCTTAATGTTTATGGCGACGTGGATATGAAAACTTTCTTGATCAGCATACTCTATTTGGTGGGAGCTCCGTTGGTAGGAGGGCTTTTGGCAGGGATCGATCGTAAGATAACATCCCGTATGCAGGCGCGCGTCGGGCCTCCGTTAATTCAGCCGTTCTATGACGTTATCAAACTTTTCCAAAAAGAGAATTTGGTAGTGCGCCGTTCCCAGAACCTGTATATTTATTTTTTCTTTATTTTTGTTCTTTATACGGGTTGGTTATTTTTCACGGGAGGGGATCTGCTTCTGGTGATCTTTGCCTTGACTTTGGCCGGCATCTTTTTTGTTTTAGGCGGATTTAAAGCGAGTTCTCCGTATAGTTATGTGGGTTCCTGCCGGGAACTTATCCAAATGATGGCGTATGAACCCGCGGTATTGTTAAGCGCCATAGGAATGTATATGATCACCGGGAGTTTCAACGTCGGCGATATTGTTCACTACCCTAAACCGCTGGTGATGTATTTGCCCGGTATTTTTTTCGGATTCATATTCATCCTTACCATGAAATTTCGCAAATCGCCGTTTGATCTATCAACATCGCATCACGGCCATCAGGAGGTCGTAAAGGGCATCACAACCGAGTTTTCCGGGAAAGCGCTTGCGCTCATTGAGATCGCGCATTGGTATGAGAACGTTTTTGTTTTAGGTATGGTGTATTTATTCTTCGCCAATAATATCGTCGTGGGATTAGTGGCGGCATTTGTTTCGTTTCTTATGGTTATTCTGATCGATAATACGTTTGCCCGCGTAAAATGGCAGTTGGCGCTGAAGAGCTCCTGGCTTGTCGCGCTTACGAGCTCCCTGGGCAATCTTTTCTTACTCTTTTTTGTGATGAGGAAGTGATGCTGACCAAATCACCGTGGATAATCCATTATGATGGCTCAAGCTGCAATGGCTGCGATATCGAAGTCCTTGCATGTTTAATGCCGGTTTATGATGTGGAGCGGCTGGGGATCATTAACACGGGGAACCCGAAGCACGCGGATATTTTTCTGATCACCGGCTCTATTAACGAGCAGAATAAAGAAGTGGTGCAGAATATATACGATCAGATGCCTGATCCTAAGGTGGTCGTGGCGATCGGGATCTGTGCGACCAGCGGGGGGATATTCCGGGAGTGTTATAATGTTTCCGGCGGCGTTGATACCGTTATACCTGTTGATGTGTATGTGCCGGGATGTGCCGCTCGTCCCGAATCGATCATAGATGGCGTTGCAAAGTCATTAGGGGTATTAGAGGAGAAGCGTAAGAAATTAAAGAATATGTCTAAAGGGCTTTCGCATCTTGTTATTGAACCCGCTCTTATAGAAGATGCCCCGCGGATCCTTGAGTTGCAAAAGCTCGCCTATCAAAGCGAAGCCGAGATCTACAGCGATTTTTCGCTGTCGCCCCTTACGCAGACACTCGAAGAGCTTAAACAGGATTTCGAAACAAAGACATTTCTGAAGGCCGTAATGAACGATAAGATCATCGCTTCGGTGAGGGCGTACGTTCAGGCAGATACCTGTTATATCGGCAGGCTTATTGTTCATCCGTTGTACCAGAATTTGGGCATTGGACAGAAGCTCATGACGCAGATCGAAAGTTATTTCGGGTATGTTAAGCGGTATGAGCTTTTTACGGGGCATCAAAGTAAACGCAATATTTATTTTTACAAAAAGGGCGGATACGCTACGTTTAAAACAGAGCAGGTTACGGAACGGCGCAAACGTCTCTATATGGAGAAACGCCCCAGTTAGGATATCGTATGATAGAAGAGCAGAGAACAACTCCCATAATGGTCGATCAATTGGTGGAGCAAACCCAAAAAATGGCGCATTCCGGATATCGGCTCGTGCAGATATGCTGCACCAAGCTTCCGGATAGCTTTGAGATCAATTATTCCTTCGATAAGGGGTTTGGTTTTGAGAACTTCCGTATTATTCTGTCGAGTCTTGATAGGCCGATCCCCAGTGTCAGCGGTATTTATTGGAATGCTTTTTTGTACGAGAACGAGATGCATGACCTTTACGGCATAACCATAACGGGTATTGCGGTTGATTATAAAGGGAATTTTTACCGCACTTCGGTGAAGACGCCGTTTAATACGAAAGAAGAGGGCGTATAGTCTTATGGCAAGAACCATTATTCCTTTCGGCCCGCAGCATCCGGTTTTACCGGAACCGATCCATCTTGACCTCGTTGTCGAAGATGAGTTGGTGGTTGAGGCGATCCCTTCAATCGGGTTCATCCATCGCGGGTTGGAAAAATTAATAGAAAAAAAGGATTTTATCGATTTCGTTTATGTGGCTGAACGTATCTGCGGTATTTGCAGCTTCATCCACGGGTTGACGTACTGTATCGCGGTTGAAGAGATCATGAAACTTGATATCCCGCCTCGCGCGCAGTACCTGCGGGTAATTTGGTCGGAACTTTCAAGGTTGCATAGTCATCTTTTATGGCTTGGTCTTATGGCTGACGCTTTTGGTTTTGAAGCGTTGTTTATGCATAGCTGGCGCTTGAGAGAGAAGATCCTGGATATTATTGAAGAAACGACCGGTGGCAGGGTTATTTTTGGTTCGGCAAAAGTCGGCGGCGTGCGCAGGGATATTACGAATGAAAAACTTGCCGAGATAGTGACGCGTTTGAAGGGATTTGAGAAAGAATTTAAAGAGATCACCGATGTGTTTTTACATGATAGTTCGGTGAAACACCGTATGGTCGGAATCGGGGTTTTAGGTAAGGACGATGCATATCACCTGGGAGCAGTTGGCCCTACGTTGCGCGCCAGCGGTTGGGATATTGATATGCGCACCTTAGGATATTCCGCATATAAGGATATTAATTTTACGCCGGTTGTTGAAACTGCGGGTGACTGCTATGCGCGTTGTAAGGTGCGCATTCGGGAGCTTTTTACTTCAATCGATCTGATCAGCCAGTGTGTGGCAAAAATTTCTGATGGGCCTATTGATATGAAGGTAACGGGGATACCTAACGGAGAATTCTTCGCCCGCACTGAACAGCCGCGAGGAGAGGTTATTTATTATCTGAAAGCCAACGGAACCCGCTTTCTCCAGCGCATGCGGGTGCGAACGCCTACATTTGCGAATATTCCTCCGCTTGTTAAGCTTTTGCCCGGTTGTGAATTGGCGGATGTGCCGGTCTTGGTATTGACTATTGACCCTTGTATTAGTTGCACAGAACGATAATTCCTTGCAGGGACGGAGCCAAAAATATATTAAAGGGGCTCCGAGGGACAGGTTTAATTGATTTTACCCGGCACCGCATGATTTTGAGTGCCAGATGTGTCAAATATTCAATCAACAAATAGGTTGAAAGATTCGAAGAGGAGATACATGGCAATATTTTCGATGGCAAAAACGATACTTAAAAGTATTTTAAGCAAGCCGGCTACGGTCAAATATCCTTTTGGACCAAAGGAATTCTTTAAAGGTTCAAGAGGGAAGGTAACAATAGATATTAATAATTGTATTTATTGCGGCATGTGCCAGAGAAAATGTCCTACTGCTGCTCTGGTAGTTAATAAGGCGGAAAAAACCTGGGAGATCAACAGAATGCGCTGCATCTCCTGTAATTACTGTGTCGAAGTTTGCCCCAAAAAGTGTCTTGTTCTTGATACGGTTTATACCGCTCCTACCGTTAACAGGCTCAAAGAGAAATTCCAGGGATGCACGAACACCACATCGTAGAGAAATTAGTCGGCGATATTGTTGCGTATTGCCGGGAAAAGGGCGGCAGCAAAGTCACGCATGTCTCTTTGGTTATTGGGGAGGCGAGCGGGCTTTCTGAGGAGTCTATCAGGCTCTATTTTGAGACGATAGCCGAGGGCACGTGTGTCGAAGGAGCGACGCTGGTTTTTAAGCCTTCAAAAGTGCAGTTCCTATGCCCGCAATGCAAGAAAACGTTTGAAAAAGATAGAAGCAACTTTGACTGTCCTACCTGCCTTGTTCAAGGCATGCCTACTCAGTCGGGCAAAGAATTCTTTATCGAAAAAATAGACGTTATTTAAGCGTGTGCTTAAAGACGAAGAATCCCCCTACAAGTAAGATAACGAAAACAATAGAAAAAATATCGAAATATTTCTCTATTGAGTCAGAGATCTTCTTGCCAAAAACGCGCAGTATCCCTCCCACGAGGAAAAATCTGCCTGCGCGCCCGATGAGGGAGGCGATCGTGAGGGTCAGAAGCGAAATTTGGAAGAGGCCTGCGGTAATGGTAATCGCTTTGTAGGGTATTGGGGTGAAAGCAGCTGCAAAGATGGTGAGAAATGCGTTTTCCTGGTATTTTTGTCCTACGATGGTAATAGCGTGCTGCAGCTTATATGTTTCAACGATGAATTTTCCCACGGTTTCAAAGAGTGCCCAACCGATAAAATAACCCAAGAATGCCCCGCAGACGGACCCTAAGGTGCAGATCGTTGCATAACGGATCCATTTCTTGCGTTCGGCGACCGTCAAGGCGATTAATAATACGTCGGGAGGGACAGGAAAAATAGAGCTTTCGATGAATGCAACGGCGAAAAGCGCGTAGGGGGCTTGTTTGGTTTTTGCCCAGTGCACGGTCCACGCGTACATCCTTCGTAACAGGGAACTCGGGTACGTTATTATTTTCATTAATGTTGACATGGGTTGCATTATAACAGAAAAATAACACAAGTCTAGTTTATAGTTGAAGGAATACGTTAAAACCAGGCGTGGTCGATGGTCTATAGTTTATGGTCGATAGTTTGTGTTCCGCCAGCGGCGGGTAGAAGTTTAGATTGCTTCGCGCACTCATAGTCAGTAATCGGGTACATCGCGCTCGCAATGACGAGGTAGGGTATAACGTTGAGTCGTGGGTAATGCGTATTGAGTATTGCGTTTGAGTTTCCGCCACAAAGCTTGGCGGACAAGCCGCCGGAGGCGGGATGATCGTTTTAGGGTAAAGCGGGCAGGCAATGACGGGTTATACTCGTCATTGCGAGGAGGGGAGTGTTCATCGTAGCCCCGACGAAGCAATCTGTTTTTGTTTGGTTTTCTGGCCATAAGCCATTGACTATCGACTATAAGTAATCTACGAACTAAATTATCCCTTGTCATATCGCAACTTTCTTTCTATAATAACACCATGTACAATTTACACTGCCATACCATTTTAAGCGACGGCGATCTTATTGCTTCCGAAGTTGCTGTTCGATATGCCGTAGCAGGATACAAAGCGATCGCCATCACTGACCACGCCGATTATAGCAATATTAAAACCGTTGTTTCGTCTGTTCTTGCTTTTACCAGCCATTGGCCTAAACATGCCGCGATCAGGGTTTTTCCGGGGGTTGAGTTAACCCATCTTCCTCTCGATCAATTCAAGCCGCTGGTCAAATACGCTCGTTCAAAAGGCATTAAAATAGTCATCGGCCATGGTGAATCACCTGTTGAGCCTGTTTTAAAAGGTACGAATCGCGCTGCCCTTGAGGCCGGCATCGATATCCTTGCTCATCCCGGGATGATCTCAGATGAAGATACGGCATTAGCAGCCCGAAATAAGGTTTTTCTGGAAATCACCAGCCGCCGCGGGCATGGCAATACGAACGACCATGTTGTGAGCCGTTGCCGTGCGTTGGGCGCTTCGTTCATGCTCAATACCGATGGCCACAGCCCCGAAGATATCATTACTCCTGCCCAGCTTAGGCAAATCGGCATAACCGCAGGTTTGACTGAAAAGGACCTTGAGAGAATGTATGCGCAGACAACTGTTTTTTTGAACAAAAAGGAGAGGCGTTGATGAAGCTTGATTACCGTATGCTGACGGTTTTTTTGACCCTGGTGTTCTTTCTTACCGGTTGCGCGGGTACTGTTATCAAGGATGAGAAGGGGCTGGGTACGGCGGCAGTGCTGGAGCCTCTGGGAAGCAGCCGTTTTAGCGACGTCCCTGTTCCTGTGGGTTTTAAAGAGCTCCCTCAGGAGTCCTACTCTTTTGAAGCCAGCGGTACGCGCGTGGGGATGCTTAAATACCGCGGTAAGGCTACATTAGAAGGATTGGTCTTCTTTTACAAAGAGCAAATGGCGCTCAAAAACTGGAATTTCCTGAATATCGTTGAATATGGGGAAAGCCTTTTAAATTTTGATAAAGAGGCGGAAACCTGTAATATCCTGCTTCAGCCAAAGGGGAGCACCGTCACAATTACGGTCACTTTAGGGCCTAAATCACCGGGTGTACCCCCTAAAAAGGCTCAAAAACCCCTTAAATAGTCAAATTTTGTGTAAATTGCACAATTGTGTAATTTTTACAAAAAAATACTTGACAATATTAAGGTTATGTGAAAAAATAACTCCAATCATACCTCGGATATACCATTGGAGATGACTTTAATGACAGGCAGAAAGGGGGTGAGGATACTTAAAAGTTCCGGAAGTCATACGAACTCCAGTGATATACCTTATATATGGAAATACCTAGGCATTTAATAACCTAGTTCAAATATTTCATGTTTTTTTAAAGGAGGATTTAAATGAGTAAACGCTTAATATTAGTTCTTGCCATGGTTCTTGTGGCCGGAATGACTTGTGCGGCTTACGCAGAAGTTCAGAACGTAAAGGTTAGCGGAGACATCACCGTCATGGGTGTTGCCCGTGATAACCTTGACTTAGCAAAAACCCCGGTTGGTGTCGGACAGACCCCCGCTGGTCTTTCAGCAATCCAGAAAAACAGTGATACGTATGCTGATAGAGAGAGTGTTCTTGAATCCATCACCAGAGTTCGCGTTGATGCAGATCTTACTGACAATGTTATGACGTCAGTCAGACTTATCAATGAAAGAAACTGGAACGGTGATTCAGGTTCAACGACCAATGCGTATTCGAACATCGGTTTGAATACCGCTGAGGCAACGAATCATGATCAGCAGATCGACCTTGATCTGGCGTATGTTACGTTGAAAGAGTTCCTTTATTCACCTTTGACCTTGACCATCGGTCGTCAGGAACTTGTTTTTGGCAACGGATACATCGTTGGTAAAGTCGGTTCACTTCGTTCTGGTCTTGCAACCGGTGATTTGACAATGCGTAAATCTTTCGATGCGATCCGCGCGACCTTGGATTACAATCCGTTGGTCATCGATGCGATCTATGCGAAAGTTGAAGAGAATGATTCAAGAAGAAATGATGATGTCACCTTAACCGGTGGTAATGCAGCATATGAGTTGAACAAATCAACGAACATCGAAGGGTTCTTCTTCTCCAAGATCAAGGGCTCCAACGCGGCTGCTGCAACGCATATCGATGTTACCAATGCTGCTAATCCTGCTTTTACAGAGGCCAACAGCTTCGGAGTTGATTCAGTTATCAAACAGAAAGCGGATGTTGTTAACACCGTTGGTTTCCGCGTTGCCAGCACGGCTGTCAAGAATTTAACTCTTGATCTGCAGTCAGCATATCAGTTTGGTACCTATAATCCGAAGTTCGATCCGCAAGCAAAATATACGGTTGTTCCTGGAATGGGTGTTAACACCAATCCGAGAGCAAAAACATCAAATCGTAGCGCCTGGTCACTTCAGGTTGGCGGTACATATGATTTGAAAGATCTGATGAACAAGAGTTCCAAGACAGAAAAACTTTCAAAGTATGATCCGAGAGTTGCTGCTACGTATGTGTTCTATTCAGGACATGATAGGAACAGCACCGGTGAAAAAACCTACGGTGCATGGGATCCGATGTTTCAAGATCAGACATTCGGTCATCTCATGAATGCGATCTTTGCGAAAAGCAACATGCATATCGTTGAGCTTTCCGCAATGGCGAAACCGAAAGATGATCTTTCTGTCAAGATTGACTGGGTGTGGGCACGTTTTGACAAGAGATATGAAGCTGGAAACATGGCGATTCTTTCCGGTGTCGACGGCGCTCGTCAGTTCATCATGAGCAAAGATCGTTATATCGGACAGGAAATCGATGCCACCATAACATATGACTACACGGAAGATGTGCAGTTCTCATTGTTAGGCGGTATCTTTATGCCGGGTTCCTCCATCAATGATACGAATGGTACCTCACAGCCGAACAGAGCTGCTGCTACAGAGCTTATCGGTTCAATGAAGGTTACATTCTAATCACGAATGTAAACAAGGCCCCTGGGAGAGCGTCACTGCTCCCAGGGGTTTTTTCTTGTAGTAGAGGATTACCGTCTATAGTCAATAGCTTATAGACGATAGGTCATAGATCAATACAATGCCTTTTAAGTTTGAAAAATTAAGGATTTGGAAAGAATCCGTATCCTTTTCCAGCGCGATCTATTCTTTAACAAAACGACTCCCCAAAAGCGAAGAATTTGGTCTTGTCAGTCAGTTAAATCGAGCTGCTGTGTCTATGAGTATCAATATTGCTGAAGGACAGGGAAGAGGCTCTGATGCAGAGTTGTCCAGGTTTATTCAGATTTCAATCGGTTCTTTGAATGAAGTTGTTACACTGCTTTTTATATGTTTAGAACAAAAATATATTGAACAGGTATCATTTGATAGCTATTATAAAGAGTGCGAAAAACTTTCGAAAATGCTTTTTTCATTCAGGAGTTTTTTAAAGACTGATCATAAGTCCATAAGCCATAGACTATAGACTATTGACGGTAGAATCCCTATTCCTAGGAGCCGCAGCGCATGTTATATCTAGCCTTCATATTCCACCAACACCAGCCATATTATAAGAATCTCCTTACCAACGAAACGGAACTTCCCTGGGTGAGGCTGCATGGGGTCAAGGATTACCTTGATATGGTCAAGATCCTGGAAAAGTTCCCCCGCATCCACCAAACGGTCAATCTCGTTCCGTCGTTGCTGGAGCAAGTGCATGATTATACGCAACGCACTATTAAAGATAAATTTCTCGAGCTTTCCTATAAGCCGGCGGCAGAGCTGACCAATACAGAAAAAGAATTCATACTGAATAATTTCTTTAGCATCAATAAGGAACGTGTCATTGCGATGCATCCGCGGTATTATGAGTTATTCTTAAAACGGGAGCGCCTTTTTGAATTCCAGGAACAGGATTATCTTGACCTGCAGGTGTGGTTCAATCTTGCCTGGATCGATCCGATGTTCCGGCAGGATATCCCTGAGCTGCGTCAGGTCGTCAATAAGGGGCGTTTTTATACGGAGCATGATAAACAGGTCGTGCTTGCCAAACAGATCGATATTCTAGAGGACATAATCCCTGCGTATAAAAAAGCGATTGAAAGCGGGCAGGTGGAAGTTACGGCAAATCCGTATTACCATCCGATCTTGCCGCTTCTGTGCAATACGCGCATCGCTAAAGAAGCCAATATCAGGGCCGTGTTGCCCTCAGAGCCATTCGTATATCCTCAGGATGCGCAAGCGCAGATAGACCAAGCCGTGGAATTCTATCGCTCGCGATTCGGTGTGGCGCCGCAGGGGATGTGGCCTTCCGAAGAGGCGGTCAGCGAACACATCCTGCCTATGATCATAAAGTCAGGGATTCGCTGGATCGTTACCGATGAAGGCATGCTCTATAAATCGTTAAAAAGTAAGAAGCGCGATACCGCATTGTTGTATCAACCTCATTTATTGCGCCGCAAGGATGGGGACTTGGCGGTTATTTTTCGCGACCGTAATCTTTCCGATATGATCGGTTTTATTTATCATCGCTGGGATCCGAAGGCGGCAGCAGACGATTTGCTGCGCCATTTGGAGAATACGGCAATGGCGTTTAAGGGAAAAGATATTTTAGTCACTATTGCCATGGATGGAGAGAATGCCTGGGAATATTATACGAATGACGGGCATGACTTTCTTGAGTATCTCTACAAACGTCTTTCCGAAGTGAACTTTTTAAAGTGTGTTACGGTCAGCGAATATTTGCGTGACCATGCCCCGGTTCATGAGATCAAACATCTTGCTGCCGGCTCCTGGATCTATTCGGAATTCGGAAAGTGGATCGGCAATTCCCAGAAAATCCGCGCGTGGGAATATCTTTCGCGGGCGCGCCACCAGTTGCAGTCCATTATGGAAAGCGACCGGCGACATGAGTTGAGCGATAAAATGGACCTAATCTGGAAGCAGATGTATATTTGCGAAGGGAGGGATTGGTATTGGTGGTATGGTGACGGCGAAATGAATTTTGACCGGCTTTTTAGGACACACCTCAGTAATTTCTACACGCTTATCGGGCAGGAAATCCCGGAATATCTGAAGCACCCAATTGTTTAGAATTTAAAGGAATATGTTTTGGTTTTTGGCGCATGGTTAACCTTGCTGTACGCTCATCGCTTACCGCAAACCGCTAACCGATAGGGGCCTAATTATAGTGGTTTTATTCTGGCAACTCTACAATATATTGTTGAATCATAAGTATTGACATACGAGCGGGTTTGTGATATAAATTTCTGAAATGGATAAAAAAGATATCTACGAACACCTCGCTAATATATATTTAGATGCTTCTAAAAAAGGGAAGAGGCGTAAGAAGGCGGTTGCGCGTTTTCATAATAAACCCTTTGTCGTTGGTATCGCCGTAGGTATTTTTTGTTTGGCTGTTGCTGCGACGACTTTTATCCCGAAACATAACCCTTTTGCGCAGAGAAACGTAGCGCTCATCATCACGACCGATACCATCAAGATCAATTTTAATTTCGATCCCGCCAAAAAAGAGATAGCTTCCATCCCCCTTAAGAATCTGAACATGTCCGCATTTAGAAGCATCGATTTTTCTGCCAAGCGCGCTAACTATAACGATGTCGTGACCTTACGCGTTGAATTTACCAATGCGTTCAATGAAAAAGGCGAGGTATATTTACGCAACATTCCGCATCGTTGGGAAAACTATCGCATTAATCTTGCCGATTTTAAGAATGTCAAGGATTGGGTTGCAATGAAAGAGCTGGCTTTTATCGTGGAAGAATGGAATACGACGGAAAAAAACGGAGTTGTCTTTATAGATAATGTACGGTTTCTGCGCTAACAAAAAAAGGAGGGCTCAGGCATGCGCATCATCTCAATAACGAACCAAAAGGGCGGATGTGGGAAGACGACAACAGCGATCAATCTGGCTGCTTCATTGGCGTCAAATGGCAGGAAAGTTCTTTTAATTGATCTTGATCCGCAGGCGCATGGTACACTTGGCCTTAACCTCAAGTGTGATCTCAACATTTATAACGTGCTTTCTAAAATGACCAGTAGAAAAGTGCGGTTAGAAGACATCATTCGGTCGGTCGATACGAATTTTGATATTGCTCCTTCGAGTATCATCTTAAGCACTCTTGAACAGGAGCTGGCGGGTGAGATCAGCCGCGAATCACGCTTATGGGATGTTTTGAATACGTTCAAAGGCGACTATGATTATGTTTTGATCGATTGTCCTCCGAATTTGGGTATTCTCACGATCAATGCGATCCGCGCGTCTCATGAGATCATCATCCCTGTTGAAGCAAGCAGGTTCTCACTTGAAGGACTTTCGCAACTTACCGAGATCATTCATCTTATTCGTGAACGCCTCAACCATAACGTGCGTCATACGATCTTGGTTACGAATTTTGATTCCCGCCTCAGGCATTCCTTTAAGATCCTCGATCACATTAAAAAGACATTCCACGAGAATCTTTTTAGCACCATTGTGCATGTGAACGTTAAACTTAAGGA